>NZ_JAFNNA010000005.1:0-177044 GCF_026536965.1 Gilliamella sp. B2911
TCTTTTTTTAAAAAATTTGATCTTGTTCACCAACTTCATTATCGCCTGCTTTCGCTGACGCCGTGTCAGTGGATGCGCATTATAGGCACTTCTTTTTTTTTGGCAAGTGAAAAATCACACTTAGAATTCCGTTTGTTTTTTATTTGTTCAGCAGCAATATTGATATACTCTAGATAAAGCAAAAATTGTTACTATAAAAATTCGAAAAATCAAAACGTTGCTTCAAGATACATATTGTTATATGTTTTGAACCATAAAAACACATAATTTCTATCAAGTATTCGTTTAACTATCATAAATATTAACGATTACCACCAATCAAATATTTTGCTTTATCTTTGAATACTAATTTAATGGTATACGCAACAAGAACACTTATAGTTAATGTACATATTAAAAAGCTAATAGCACCAAGTGATGCTAATTCACCATTATCTGTTTTGATAATGTATCCAAAAGGTGAGTTCAGTAACTGTGCTTCTAAAAGGATTACGATAATTTCATGAACAAAATAGATGGGAAAACTAACATTTGCCATAAAAGAAAAAAACTTAAATGTTTTACTTTCATTATTTTTATGGTTCAAGCTATCCAAAAAATAAAGTGCTAAAATAAATAAAATAATCTTTTGTAATGTATCGTAATAAAGTTTTTCAACACAAAGATGATCAACATAGCGATAAGCAAATGGAATAAAAAAGCATAAACAAAAAAAGAAAATCACCAAAACTAAATTATCTTTAACTAGTTTCATAATTTTTTCATAATTTTGCTTTATCATCATTCCCGTCAAATAAACAGGTCCATAATGCAATAAATTTAGCAATGGCTGAGTATAATCAGGCTTCGTGAACATAACTACCCAGAACATCGAAACTAACCCTACGATAATCAAACTTTTTTTTGACCATTTATATAATAAAGGGCTAATTGCGAAAATAATGATAATCATCGGCATAAACCATAATGGCAAAAGCTGGGTTCCGGTCAACATCATTTTAATGATTGAAGTACTCGAACTTGGTTCCGTTAGCGAAAATATAGGTAAACTGGATAGATATTGGTAATGAAAATATAGGAAACAAAATATCGATACAGAAATATATGGGCAAACTACTGTTTTAAACTTAGATAAATAATACGCTTTTACATTATATTTATAAGTTAAATGCTGAAATAAAAACCCCGCAATTAATACAAAAAATGTTGTGAAATTAAAAGCAAATAAATTTAAAAAAGAAAATAAATAACTATTAGCAATTAAATGGCTATTTTTAAATACACCTAAACAATGGCTAAAAACAATCATAATGATGGCTACGCCACGCAATACATGAATAGAATGAATTTTTTGGGATTTGACTATTGTCATTTCAGTTATCAAAACATAACAAAGAAAATTTGCTATACATTAGCACAAAATTTCAAGATAAAAACTAGTATTATTTTAGAAAATGCACAAAATATTTCTTGACAAATTTCTGAAAAAATTACAAATATTTATCAAATATAAACACAATTAGTTGTCTAGCTTACTCGCAGCAAAAGAACATAAAGGTATGATTTCACGTTTTTCTTGCTTTAATGTTTTTATCACAAGCTCAAGTAACTTATCTGCTATTCCTTGTCCACGATAATTAGGATCTGTATAAGTATGATTGATGGTTGCTTTATCTTGCCCAATTCGAGTAAACGTCATTTCTGCTATTTCTTGATTATTGTCATTACACACATAGAAACGATCGTTATCTTGCTTATATTGTAATGTCATAAAATTCCTCAATTAGTATGATTTTCATCGAAATTAATTAAATAAGAAAAGAAAAATTTGTTGGAATTTATTAAAAAAATAGTTTTAAACTTATAAAGTGAATAATTGATAAATCAAAATCAAACCATAGTATATCAATTATCCACATCTTATTAGATTATCAATGGAGCAATATTTAGAATAAACGTTTCGCTGTATTGTAAAGATCCATATCAAATGGTCTTTTCATATTATTGATAGCATCAATGATATCATGATGAACCAATTTACCATTTTGAATTCCGACACAACGTCCAGCATGACCATCAATGAGTAATTCAACCGCATAAGCCCCCATACGTGAACCTAAAATTCGATCATAAGGTACAGGTGAACCACCGCGTTGTACATGGCCTAGGATAGTTGCTCGCGTCTCATGATGTACTGCTGCTTCAATATCTTTTGCTAATTGGTTTACATCACACATATGTTCAGTAACAGTAACAATTGCATGTTTTTTACCTTTAGCAAAACCTAATTTTATCTCTTCAATTAAGTCTTCTTTAGTATAAGAAACTTCAGGAATGATCATAAATTCACAACCGCCAGCTACTGAAGCACTTAATGTCAAATCACCACAATCTCGCCCCATAACCTCAATTACAGAAATTCGGTGATGTGAAGAACAAGTGTCTCTCAATCTATCTATAGATTCAACAACTGTACTTAATGCAGTAAAATAACCAATCGTGTAATCAGTTCCTCGGATATCATTATCAATGGTGCCAGGTAAACCAATACATGGAAAACCTTCTTCAGTTAATCGCATCGCACCCATATATGAACCATCACCACCGATAACCACTAAAGCATCAATTTGATGTTTCTTTAAATTAGCAATCCCTTTTTTTCTAATTTCTTGATCTTTAAATTCAGGAAATCGAGCTGATCCTAAAAATGTTCCACCTCGGGTAATGATATCTGAAACACTAGAACGATCTAACTTGACAATGCGATCTTCACAAAGACCCAAGTAACCATCATAGATACCGAAAACCTCTAAGCCTTCAGTTAACGCAGTTCTCACAACTCCACGAATAGCTGCATTCATCCCTGGCGCATCACCACCACTGGTTAAAATACCTATTTTTTTTATCATAAAAAATAACTCCAATTTATAAACCTTTGGCTATTATAAGGTCATAATAAATAACTAACAATATAAAGTTTAGAAGCTATTTTGAATAGTTTTTCAGCTGATTTGTTTCAAGAGGAACAACAGAAATCGGATCTTGATGGATAATCACTGTTGCTGGAGCAAATTCTTTAGAGATATGTTTTTCGATTGCATCAGCAACTGCATGAGCTTTTATTAATGGCATATCATCATCTAATTCAAGATGTAGTTGTATAAACTTCACCGGGCCTGCTTGCCTAGTTTTCAAATCATGAAAACCACGCACATTTGAATAAGAAGAGACAATTTCACTAATTCTTTGGTTATCACTTTCAGGTAAAGCCTTATCTAATAAGTCTTGAATTGCACTATAGGCTATTTTACAAGCATTATAAAAAATATATAACGCAATAAAGAATGCAAAACAGGCATCAGCATACGTAATACCATACCAGCTTAAAAATAGTGCAATAATAACTGCAATATTCATAAACAAATCTGATGAGTAATGCAACATATCTGCTTGAATCGCTTTACTATTTGTCTGTTTTATTACATGCTTTTGATATAAAACTAATGTGGCAGTCACAACAACCGAAATCATAGATACGATAATACCGAATAAAGGGAACTCTATTGCAGTTGGATGAATAATAGATTTAATACTTGATAATAATAAAATGGTCGCCGAACCAATAATAAAAGCACTTTGTGCTAATGCGGCTAATGATTCAGCTTTTCCATGACCAAAAGTATGATCATCATCAGCAGGTTTTAATGCATAACGGACTAAGAAAAAGTTAAGCCCAGATGCAAGCAAATCAATACTTGAATCCAACAGTGATGCAAATAAACTCATTGAGCCAGTGAACCAGCACGTAATTAATTTAATAATGATAAGGAAAATAGAAATTAAAACTGCACTCAATGTCGCCTTTTTAATTAATTTTTCATACAAATGTGATTTTGACATTTGTTACCTATTTATTGGTAGGATTCTATCCCTTGTGGAAGCACCAATTGCGCAGCTACTTCGGCTGCAATCTTTTTGTCTAATAAAACTTCAATAATTTTTAAAGCAAAATCAATTGAAGTTGCAGGGCCTTGACTAGTAATAACTCTATTTTGAACATCAAAATAAACTCTATCCGATTTCCAATTTTTTATAGCATCTTTGGTTGATGGATAACCCGTCATATATGCATTAGGGAATAAATTATGATGTTGAAAAACCATCGCTGGAGTTGCACAAATAGCTGCAATAATAACCCCGGCTTGATGAGCTTGCTTTAATTTTTCAATTAATTGTTGAGAGTCTCGAAAGTTTTCAGCTCCAACTAATCCACCAGGTAAAATAATCGCATCAAAATGAATATCGCTAACTTCAGAAAACGTTTTTTGAGTTAGGATAGTGACACCGCGAGAACATTGAACTATTTTATCTTCAGTGATACTTGCATAGGTAACTTTAATTCCAGCTCGTGTCAACAAATCAATTGTTGTCACGGCTTCAGTTTCCTCACAGCCATTTGATAAAAAAACTAATGCTTGCTTTGTCATATTACACCCCTTCCTATCAACTAACTGTCTTCACAAAATGTTAAAAATAGAACTATTTAACACGTTCAATGTTAGCGCCTAATTTTCTCAGCTTATTTTCAATATTATCATAACCACGATCGATATGGTAAATACGATCAACAATTGTTGAACCTTCAGCTATACATCCAGCCAAAACTAGACTCGCAGAAGCACGTAAATCAGTTGCCATTACTTGAGTTCCACTAAGTTTCTCAACACCATGAGTAATCAGAGTATTACCTTCGATTTCGCCATGAGCTCCCATACGAATAAGTTCTGGTACATGCATAAAACGATTTTCAAAAATTGTTTCTTTGATAATTCCAGTGCCTTCTGCCACCATGTTTAATAATGAAAATTGGGCTTGCATATCAGTTGGAAAACCTGGGTGAGGTGCAGTATGAATATTAACGGCTTTTGCTCGTTTACCTTGCATATCTAAACAAATCCAATCTTCGCCAGTTTCAATATTGGCTCCCGCTTCCTTCAATTTTGATAATACAGCATCAAGTAAGCTTGGATCAGTTTTACGACAAGTTATTTTGCCGCGTGAAATAGCTGCAGCAACTAAAAATGTTCCAGTTTCAATACGATCAGAAACAACTGAGTGTACACCACCACCAAGACTAGCAACACCTTCAATTTCAATGCGCATAGTACCGGCACCAGTGATTTTAGCGCCTAACATATTTAAAAATTTTGCGGTATCAACTATTTCTGGCTCACACGCAGCATTTTCAATTATCGTTTTACCTTCAGCTAGAGTTGCTGCACACATAATAGTAACTGTCGCACCAACACTAACCTTATCCATTACAATATGAGCGCCTTTTAAACGACCATCAACTGTAGCTTTAACATACCCCTCATCTAAAGTAATTGTCGCACCTAATTGTTGTAGTCCAGTAATATGTAGGTCTACTGGCCTTGCACCTATTGCACATCCACCTGGTAATGAAACTTGCCCTTGACCAAATCGAGCAACAAGAGGACCTAGAGCCCAAATTGAAGCGCGCATCGTTTTTACAAGTTCATAAGGCGCACAATAGTTATCAATCTGACCTGCATCAAGATGAATAGAACCATTCCGTTGATATTTCACGCCTAATTGCTCAAGAAGTTCCAGTGTAGTATCAATATCTTTTAACTTGGGAACATTTTGTAATTCAACTGGTTTTTCAGCCAAAATTGCAGCAAATAAAATAGGTAGCGCCGCATTTTTAGCGCCAGAAATGACAACTTCTCCATTTAAAGAAGTTGGGCCTGTAACGTGAAACTTTTCCATTGTTAACTCTTATTCATTTTAAATGGCGATTATTATAAAAGTTATTCACTAATAGATAAATGAATTTTATCAAAATATGGTGACTATATTTGTCATCACCAATCCATAACAAAATAATTTCAATTATTTATTATCAATAAATAATTTGTTATCCCATACAAAATCAGATAAATATTAAATAAAAAATTCTTAATTTTGTTTTTAAATCAACTAGTAAGAAGTATAAATAGGTTTCAAAAACCCCGTTCCTCAACTTTTTTTACTAAAATTGATTAATTTCCTTATTTTCCTATTCACTACAATTTTATCGAAGTATGGTAAAATAGATAATATTCAATCTTATAAATCAAACAATACAATAATATGGATTACGATATTGCTATCATTGGACTTGGACCTGCAGGTAGTACCCTCGCACGTCTACTTAACCCATCTTTTAAAATTATTGCATTAGATAAAAAGCATCAAGCTGGTAATGAGGGTTTTCATAAACCTTGTGGTGGATTATTAGCAGATGACGCTCAAAAAGCATTTGTGCGACAAAAGTTAAATTTACCTACTGATATATTGACTGATCCACAAATTTTTAGCGTTAAAACGATCGATCTTCAATCCAAACTTATTCGTAATTATCAACGTAGTTATGTTAGTTTTGACCGACATAAATTTGACCTATGGTTAAAATCATTAATTCCCAACACTGTTAATGTTTTACATAACACACTATGTAAAGAAATCAGAAGAGTAATCGATGGATATCAAGTTACTTACATCGATGAAAATAAAATCGAACACAAAATTACGGCTAAATATGTAGTTGGTGCAGATGGCGCTAACTCGATTGTTAGACGAATGCGTTATCCTCATCATTCCATCAGACAATATGTTGCTATTCAACAATGGTTTACTGAAAAACATCAACATCCTTTTAATACATGTATTTTTGATAATCAATCAACAAATTGTTATGCGTGGAGTATTTCTAAAGATGGATATTTCATTTTTGGTGGTGCTTTCCCCAAAAAAACCGCAAATCAACACTTTGAATCGTTGAAAGAAAAGCTAACAAAGCAAGGGTTTATTTTTGGAGAACCGTTAAAAACTGAAAAATGTCTTGTGGTTTATCCAAATCGCTTCCAAGATTTTTATACAGGCAATGAAAATATCTTTTTAATCGGTGAAGCAGCAGGTTTCATCAGCGCAAGCTCATTAGAAGGTATTAGTTATGCGCTTGATAGCGCGGAGATTTTAAGCAAGATATTAAATAGTGGTATAGCAAAACCAAATAAGCGTTATTATCAAAAAACAATTCCATTACGCTTAAAGCTTTATAGCAAAATTATCAAGGCTAAAATACTGACTACACCATTGTGGCGTAAATTAATTATGAAAAGTAAAATTCAACATATCAAAACAATTTAATTTATAAAAAATGAAATAATGAAATATAACAAGGAAAAGACATTATGTTTGATGTCAACGATCTAATTCGCTTTAATCATGAATGGTCAGAAAAGATAGCACAGGAAGATCCTGAATTCTTTAAACAGCTCGCGGTTGCGCAAAATCCTAAATTTTTGTGGATCGGTTGTTCCGATAGTCGCGTTCCAGCAGAAAAGCTTATCAAACTAAAACCGGGTGAAATGTTTGTTCATCGGAACGTTGGCAACCAAGTGATTCATACGGATCTAAATTGCCTTTCAGTTGTCCAATACGCAGTTGATGTACTTAAAATCGAAGATATTATTGTTTGTGGTCATTTAGATTGTGGTGGTATCCGTGCCGCAGTTGAAAATCCCGATTTGGGCCTAGTTAATAATTGGCTACTTCATATCCGTGATTTATGGTTTCGCAACAGTTCTTTACTTGGTAAGTTTCCTGCTGATATTAGAATGGATATTTTATGTGAACTCAATGTAATTGAACAAATCTATAATTTAGGGCATTCGACCATTATTCAAGCAGCATGGCAACGTGGTCAAAAGGTTAATTTACATGGTTGGGTTTATGGGATCGATAATGGAAAAATTACAGATTTGCATATTACATCATCAAGTAGTGAAAATCTCGAAATCAACTATCGTGAAGCGATTTCTTATCTGTTAAATCTGCATAAATTACAATAAATTTATTTGAATCGATGGATAATTTGATTACTGCTACCTCGCCATAAAAGTTTAGGATCAGCGAGATCTTGTACAAATTTTCCATCAATCAAGACATCAATATAAGGCACTACAGATTGCTGTTCATCGGTTAATTCATTAAGTTTATAACCTGTCCATAACCAAATATCTTTATTATCACATTCGGCTTTTACGCGTTTAACTAATTTCAAAATGGTTGGCACATTTTTAGGGTGTAAAGGATCACCACCAGAAAGTGATAATCCTTGGCGTTTTATTTCGGTATCTTGTAAATCTTTAATGATTTGATCTTCAAGTGATTGTGTAAATGGCTTACCAGAGTTTATTCCCCATGTGCTTTTGTTATAGCAGCCAGGACATTGATGTACACAACCTGCTACAAAAAGTGTACAACGAGTCCCTTCGCCATTAACAACATCAACAGGATAATAACGATGATAATTCATAATAACAAAATTAATTTTTTAGCCTATTTGGCCATTATCCAAATGTTTAACTCGACGTTTTACTTCTTCTTGCTTACCGGCATTAAATGGACGAGCATCAGGACTTCCTAAATAACCACAAACACGGCGAGTCACAGAAACTTTTGACGAATCATGGTTACCACAACTAGGGCAAACAAATCCTTTGCTAGTACATGAAAACTCACCGGTATAACCGCATTCATAACATTCGTCAATCGGGGTATTAGTGCCATAATAAGGTACACGAGTATAGCTGTAATCCCAGACATCCTCTAATGCTTTAACATTATTAATCATGTTAGGATACTCGCCATAACAAATAAATCCGCCACTTGCTACTGCTGGATAAGGTTTTTCAAACTCAATTTTTTCATATGGGTTAACCTTTTTCTCAACATCGAGGTGGAAACTATTCGTATAATAACCTTTATCTGTTACTCCAGGAATAATACCAAATTCAGCTGTATCTAAACGGCAGAATCGGTCACATAAATTTTCACTTGGTGTACTATATAAGCTAAATCCATAGCCTGTTTCTTTCTTCCATTGGTCAACAGCTTTAGCTAAGTGTTCAACTATTGCTATACCTTTTTTGCGTAAAGTTTCACTGTCAAATGGATGGGTTTGGTTTCCGTATAGTGCATTTAGTGTTTCATGTAGACCAATATAACCTAATGAAATTGATGCACGACCATTTTTAAAGATTTCAGAAACACTATCATCTTCTTTCAATCGAACGCCACACGCCCCTTCCATATATAAAATCGGAGCAACACGTGCTTTTACTCCATCAAGGCGAGCAATACGCGTCATCAATGCTTTTTTACAAAGGTTTAAACGTTTATCTAAAATTTCCCAAAAACGAGCTTCATCACCTTTTGCTTCAATTGCAATACGAGGTAAATTAAGGCTAATTACACCTAAATTGTTACGCCCGTCATGAATTTGTTGTCCGTCTTCTTCATAAACACCTAAAAAGCTTCGGCATCCCATTGGTGTTTTGAATGATCCAGTTACTTCAACAACTTTATCGTAATTTAAAATATCTGGATACATACGTTTGCTAGCACACTCTAACGCCAATTGTTTAATATCATAATTAGCATCACCTTGTTTATGGTTAATACCATCTTTAATAGCAAAAACAAGTTTTGGAAATACTGCTGTTTTATGATTTTTTCCTAACCCTTTTATGCGCACTTTTAAAATTGATTCTTGGATAAGTCGTGATTCCCAACTGGTTCCTAAACCAAAACCAAAAGTAACAAAAGGCGTTTGTCCATTTGCAGTATGAAGTGTATTAACTTCATACTCTAAAGATTGAAATGCATCATAACACTCTTTTTGCGTACGGCTTTCTGCATACGCTTCAGGATTTGGAATATCCCACTCTTCTGCAACTTTTTTATGCTTTTGATAACTGATAGTCACAAATTTTGCTAGAATTTCATCAATTCGATTAATGGTTGTACCACCATAAATATGACTAGCGACTTGTGCGATGATTTGAGCGGTTACCGCAGTTGCAGTTGCAATAGATTTGGGTGGCTCAATTTCAGCATTACCCATCTTAAAACCGTTTGTTAACATCCCGTCTAAATCAATTAACATACAGTTAAACATTGGGAAAAATGGCGCGTAATCGAGATCATGATAATGAATTTCACCACAATCATGTGCACGAGAAATATCTTTAGGTAACAAATATTGTTTAGCATAATGTCTTGCAACAATACCCGCTAATAGATCTCGTTGAGTTGGAATAACTTTACTATCTTTATTCGCATTTTCGTTCAAAATAGCAACGTTACTTTGTTCTATTAAGCCACGAATATCTTGATTCAAACGGCTACGTTCTTCACGCGCACGATCACGATCATGTCGGTATTCAATATAAGTTCTTGCCAATTTTTTATAAGGCCCTGACATAAGTTGATTTTCAACGACATTTTGAATTTCATTGATATCAACACTTTCACGATCCATCATTTGATTGGTCACAACGCGAGCAACGGAGGCACAATAGTCTGGGTCATTAACATTGGCCGCAACAGCTGCTCTTATAATAGCGTCTTTAATACGAACCTCATTAAATGCAGTTTGACAGCCATCACGTTTGATTACTACGGGCATATATACTCCTCAATATTCATTAATAGTTAGCGCTTGGCATGAGTTTTATATCAACCTTAATAGTTGTTGTGGCTATTCAAAACTATTGATTTTTTATTAAAATATGGGCCTTTTGATATAAACTCGGATTTTCACATCGCTTTAGAAAACACTATATGTAGTAAATATTAGTAAATTATACACCATATATTGTGTTTTTCTAGTTTATTTAAAAAATAAATTTGCTTGACAAGGCCAACGCTAATAATTGCAAGTCTTTCGATGATTAAATTGAGAAAAATTTGGGTAGATTGGATATAAAAGATGGATAAATTTTGTATGAGTGCAACTGATTTTGCACTCATACATCGAATACAACAACAGATCTTAATCAGAATTAAGATTCAATATTTAACCAATCAGTATGGAACACACCTTCTTTATCGATACGTTTATAGGTATGAGCACCAAAATAGTCTCTCTGAGCCTGAATTAAATTAGCAGGTAGCACAGCTGAACGATAGCTATCATAATATGCTATTGCTGCCGACAAAGTAGGAACAGGAATACCTTGCGAAACCGCTAGACAAATAACATCACGTAATGATTGTTGATAAGCCTCAACCGTTTTACGAAAATATGGTGCTAACAGTAAGTTATCAATATTGTTATTTTCAGTATAAGCATCAGTAATTTTTTGTAAAAATTGCGCTCTAATAATACATCCTGCTCTAAAAATCTTTGCAATTTCACCATAATTTAATTGCCAATTATAATGTTCTGATGCAGCTTTTAACTGTGCAAATCCTTGCGCATAAGAGATAATTTTACCCATATAGAGTGCTTTACGTACTTTTTCAATTAAAGTTTGTTTATCCCCTGTAAAAGCTACTTTTTCCGGCCCTTTAAGCACTTTTGATGCAGCTACTCGCTGATCTTTAATCGCTGAAATATAGCGAGCGAATACAGATTCAGTTATCAAAGATAAAGGCTCACCTAAATCTAATGCACTTTGGCTTGTCCATTTTCCGGTACCCTTATTACCAGCAGCATCAAGGATCATATCGACCAAATAATCGCCATTTTCATCTTTATATTTAAAAATGTCCGCTGTTATCTCAGTTAAATAGCTGTCTAATTCGCCTTTATTCCAATCAGCAAACACATCGGCAAGCTCATCATTTGTTAAACCAACAACATGTTTTAGTACACTATAGCTCTCTGCAATTAATTGCATGTCACCATATTCAATTCCATTGTGCGCCATTTTAACGTAATGTCCTGCTCCATCAGGACCGATATAAGCCACACATGGTTCACCATTCGCTTTTGCCGCTATTTTTTCTAAAATCGGAGCAACTAACTCATACGCCTCTTTTTGACCACCAGGCATAATTGAAGGTCCTTTTAATGCACCTTCTTCACCTCCAGAAACACCGGCTCCTATAAAATTAAAGCCTTCATCGGATAACATTTTATTACGACGAATAGTATCTTCAAAGAAAGCATTACCACCATCAATAATGATATCCCCTTTATCTAATAACGGTCTCAGCTCATCAATTACGGCATCTGTTCCTTTACCTGCTTGCACCATAATTAATATACGCCGTGGTTTTTCTAATGAGTTAACAAAATCTTCAATACTATAATAAGGAACCAATCGTTTATCAGAATGTTCGGCCATTACTTGTTCTGTTTTATCTTTAGAACGATTATAAATTGATACTGAAAATCCTCGACTTTCGATATTAAGTGCAAGGTTTCGCCCCATAACGGCCATTCCAATAACACCGATTTGCTGTTTAGACATAATTTGGCTCCTTTATTTAATCTCTATAACCTTAACAAGGTTTGGTACTGTTACCTTAACGCTGATTAACAATATAAGTTATATATTGCCATAAAAAAAACCGTATCAATACATAATACGGCTTTTTTTCATTATTTTAATTAAAATGCTTTGGAATTAAGCGAATTATGAACGCTTCATCATTTCAAAAAACTCATCATTAGTTTTTGTCATGGCAAGTTTATCAATTAAGAATTCCATTGCATCAATTTCACCCATTGGGTTGAGGATTTTACGCAAAATCCACATTTTTTGTAGTTCATCAGGTGAAGTCATTAGATCTTCTTTACGCGTACCTGAACGATTAAAGTCAATAGCAGGGAATACACGTCGCTCAGCAATTTTACGTGATAAGTGAACTTCCATATTACCGGTACCTTTGAACTCTTCGTAAATGACTTCATCCATTTTAGAACCAGTATCAATTAAAGCAGTAGCAATAATTGTTAAACTACCGCCCTCTTCTACATTACGTGCCGCACCAAAAAAACGTTTAGGGCGATGTAACGCGTTAGCATCAACACCACCAGTCAATACTTTACCTGATGATGGAATAACGGTATTGTACGCACGAGCTAAACGAGTGATTGAGTCTAATAAAATAATGACATCTTTTTTATGTTCAACTAAACGTTTTGCACGCTCAATTACCATTTCAGCGACTTGAACATGTCTTGCTGCTGGTTCGTCAAACGTAGAAGCTACAACTTCGCCTTTAACTAAACGTTGCATTTCAGTAACTTCTTCTGGTCGTTCATCAATCATCAATACGACTAATTCACATTCAGGATGATTTACCGCTAAGCTTTGTGCAATGTTTTGTAATAACATTGTTTTACCCGCTTTTGGCGGAGCAACAATTAAACCACGTTGACCTTTACCAATTGGTGAAGCTAAATCAAGTACTCTTGCGGTAATATCTTCTGTAGAACCATTACCTCGCTCCATACGTAAGCGAGAATTAGGATGTAAAGGAGTTAAATTTTCAAAAAGGATTTTATTGCGAGCGTCTTCAGGTTTATCGTGATTAACTTCATTTACTTTTAATAAAGCAAAATATCTCTCACCTTCTTTCGGCGGTCTAATTTTGCCGGCAATGGTATCACCAGTTCTTAAATTGAATCGTCTAATTTGACTAGGTGAGACATATATATCGTCAGGTCCAGCCAAATAAGAACTATCTGCAGAACGCAAAAATCCAAAACCGTCTTGCAAAATTTCAAGTACACCATCGCCAAAAATATCTTCACCACTTTTAGCGTGTTGTTTTAATATTGCAAAAATAATATCTTGTTTTCTAAGGCGGGCAAGATTCTCAAGCCCCATTTTTTTCTCACCAAGCGCTACAAGCTCGGAAACAGAAGTGTTTTTTAATTCAGTTAAATTCATAGTTTATAAATTCTTGAGGATAAAATTGATATGTTTACAATTACTGCTATTTTTGTATATTTCTTTCATTTACTTATAAAAAATTTTCTTTCTAGCAATATATAAAATTAATTTATTAATCAGCTTTTTCGATGATAATTATGTATTTGGGCATTGAATTTTAACCACTTTATCAAGAAAAACAATGGATTGCTGAAAGGGGTTTATGTAAGAAATTAGCAATTTACACTAAAATTATAGGTATGTCTATACTTAATTGCGATTTTTGGGAATAAAAAATAATAAGCGTAATAAAACGCTTATTATTTATATTTTTTCAATTGATTAAAGCTGTGGATCAATAAATGCTTTAAGTTGTGCTTTTGATAACGCACCTACTTGAGTGGCAACAACTTGACCATTTTTAAAAATTAATAGGGTTGGAATACCTCTAATCCCAAATTTTGGGGCAATATTCGGATTTTGTTCAACATTTAATTTGGCGATAATAATTTTATCAGCATATTCTGGAGCTATTTCTTCCAAAATCGGGGCAACCATTTTACAAGGTCCACACCACTCAGCCCAAAAGTCAACCAATACTGGTTTAGTTGATTCGCTGATTACTTTATCAAATGTAGCTTCAGAAAGTGCAACAATATTATCACTCATTTAATTATCTCCTAGAAAATTTGTCTAAAAATATATTAGGATATTTTCATACCTACCGCTAGTAATTATTCTAATAGGACATAATTATTAGTGAAGTTGTTGTATTTAGTATGCTACAATTACCGAATTCTGATAATTATATTCTAAACAATAATGATTCAATCATATCTTACAAAAACAACTTTCAATCAATTTCCCTTACACCCATTAGTCATAAAAGCGTTGGAGAAAAAAGGTTTCGTTTACTGTACCCCAATTCAAGAACAAACATTGCCATTTACAACAAAAGGAATTGACATTGCAGGGCAAGGACAAACTGGAACGGGTAAAACGATTGCGTTTTTGGCATCAACATTTAATCATTTATTGAATAATGCTCCATTACCCGATCATAAATCTAATCAACCAAGAGCTGTCATTATTGCTCCAACACGTGAGTTGGTTGTACAAATATACAATGATGCTCAAACTCTCTCAGAAGAAACAGGTATTAAATTAGGACTAGCTTATGGCGGTGATGGTTATGATAAGCAACTAAAGATGCTTTCTGCTGGAGTTGATGTATTAATTGCAACAACAGGAAGACTCATCGATTATGCAAAACAAGATTATATTAATTTAGGTGCAATCCAAGTTGCAGTTCTAGATGAAGCGGATCGTATGTTTGATTTAGGTTTCATCCGTGATATCCGATGGATATTTAGACATATGACATCGCCACAAAATCGTCTTACCATGTTATTTTCAGCGACGTTAACTCATAATGTTCGTGAATTAGCTTTTGAATACATGAACGAACCACAATATGTTGAAGTTGAGCCTGAACAAAAAATTGGTCACAGAATAAAAGAAGAGCTGTTTTTTCCGTCAAACGAAGATAAGTTAGCTCTATTACAAACGCTTATTGAAGAAGAGTGGCCTGACCGTAGCATTGTATTTGCTAATACTAAAGTTGCCTGCGAAAAAATCTGGCGTCATTTAGTTGCAGATGGCCATCGAGTAGGACTACTTACTGGTGATATCGCACAAAAAAAACGTTTATCCATTCTTGATAAATTTACCCAAGGTGATCTTGATATTTTAGTCGCAACAGATGTTGCTGCCCGTGGCTTACATATCCCAAATGTAACCCATGTTTTTAACTATGATCTTCCTGATGATTGTGATGATTATAGACATCGAATAGGTCGTACAGGACGCGCCGGTGCCGAAGGTTATTCGATTTCATTAGCTTGTGAACGTTATTCACAAAACTTACCTGCTATTGAAAAAGCCATTGATCACACTATTCCTGTTAGTCAATATGATCCTCAGGCGTTATTAACTAATTTACCAACACCTAAACCATTCAAAAGACCAACTCGTAGAAAACCATCATAATAAAGATTGTTGGTTAATCCCTAATTAGCATCGAATTTAATACCATCATTAAAAACTAAGTTTAATGATGGTATTTTCCTTATTAAAAGTAATTGATTAAATCAAATCTTGTTTTGTATTCAAGAAATTTTGATAAGCTAATTCAATTTCTTCTTTAGTTTCGGATGATAATGTTCCTACATGTCGATCATGTAGGGCTCCATATAAACCAAACAGAACATTAATTGACAGTTTTGGATTTTTACTTTTTATTCGATAAAAAGTTTCCAAATAACCGACTTCTTTAAATGTTTCTATATCGGTAATATCAGAACTTACCATCAATTTTTCCAAAGAAACCGTCATGTTGGGTAAAGATTTTAAACGACTTTGGTATCTAGCTACTTTTTCGTCTAGATCTTGTTTTGCATGTTCAATGACCATTTTCACTATATCATGCAATTTTTTTCGATCTTGGCGTAACGCATCACTTGCTTTATAGTAATCAAGCAATTTATGTGATCCATCAAATACCAGATCAAGTGGTTGCATACCGAGTTCAACAAACATTGAACGATATTTATCATGGGCTCTCAGATAAACATCATTTTGATCGACCCAAGCAAACATAACTGATTCACTATTAAGACTAAATCCTCCAAAAAATGACCTTAATGAAATGTCTTCAATGCAAGAAAACTCCTGTTTAATATTCACTGCTAATGTTTTAAGCATATAAATTCCCTTTCACTTACCTTTATAAATAACTTTAACTAATATGTTTATGCTAAACTATATTAATTTTATTAATATTAAAACAACTAATTAACATTAATTAATAAATATGGGATCTGTCTTCCATAAATGAATATTTGTTTGATTTGTACTTGATTAATTAAATTTTTTTTGCTCTAAAAAAATTTAAGGTTTTTTTTAGCGGTTAAATATTTGTCAAATCTTAATATTTCTTAAAAAAGAAAAAATGCATTAACATTGTTATTCTGCTGTAATAATTATACAATCATCAATAATTAACTAAATGGTATCTATTATTGTCAACTTCAATCAACATGCTCAAAAACGTTATAATCCCGCTTTTTATGTTTTGTTCATTTGCCGTATCAGCAGATAAATTACCGCTGATTGAAGAATTGACATCCTGTAATCCTGACTTTTTTAATCATGTCTATGAGCATAGAGAAGAATTAAAAAATCATACTAATGTTGAAATTTTTAATCATAATCAGGCTTATATTCCAGTCGAAAACCGCACAGACACGAATAAAAACTTCATTTATTTCAAAACGCCTATTCAATATAAAAACTTAAAACTCATCGGTTATTATGATAGTGCGATGGATTTGAAAAAAATGGGAAAATATTATTTCTGGGGATTCATCATCGATAATAATATGAATGAGATACGTGAAAGTTTGGACTTTTTAGAGTGGAAAAATATGGAAGATGATCTTCTGTATATTGCCAATCCAAGAATTCGAAATATTACTGACGATATCCAGGTTTGGCATAAAAACACAGGAACAGTAGTTGGAGTAAAAACAATACCAGCTCCAAATACTACCGAAAAGTTATTACTGCTTGAAAAAGGTGATAATATGCAACTCCTTATTTGTTCGATTCAGGGCGTTGTCACCAATAATCTACTTCGGCAAGAACGTCCCGATATTCAAATCGATAAAGTTAAATAGCTGACTCATCCATTTCACCAGTACGTATACGTATTACTTGCTCAACGTTATAAACAAATATTTTTCCATCACCAATTTTACCTGTTTGAGCGGTTTTCATGATAGTCTCAATACATGTTTCTAAAATATCGTCAGCGACAACAAGTTCTATTTTTACTTTTGGTAAAAAATCAACCATATATTCAGCACCACGATAAAGCTCAGTATGCCCTTTTTGGCGACCAAAACCTTTCACTTCAGTAACGGTCATCCCCGTAATTCCTTGATCAGCAAGAGCTTCTCGAATATCATCTAGTTTAAAAGGTTTAATAATTGCTTCAATTTTTTTCATATCTCTTTGCCCTTAATTCGAGATTACCAATTCTTAAATCCAAAAGCAGAAGTAATTGGATATCGTCTACCTTTACCAAAATTACGAGTTGTAATTTTAGGACCTACTGCTGATTGACGTCTTTTATATTCGTTAATATCAACTAATTTAATCACTCGCCTCACAGTTGTTTCATCATAACCTTGCGCAACTAGTTGTTCAACGGAAAAATCGTGTTCAACATAACCTTTTAATATCCCATCTAAAATATCATATGGAGGCAAACTATCTTCATCTTTTTGATCTGGTGCAAGTTCAGCTGAAGGTGGGCGTGTAATGACTCGTTCAGGAATAACAGGCGATCTACTATTTCGATATTTAGATAACGCAAATACCATGGTTTTAGGTACATCTTTAAGTACATCAAAACCACCAGCCATATCACCGTAAAGTGTTGCATAACCAACCGACATTTCACTTTTATTGCCTGTCGTTAAAACTAATCTACGACGTTTGTTTGAAAGCGCCATTAAAATCACACCGCGGCAACGTGCTTGTAGATTTTCTTCAGTTGTATCTTTTTGTGTACCCATAAACATCGGCGTTAAAGAAGACATAAAAGCATCAAACATCGGTTCAATTGAAATAATATCAAATTCAACACCCAATATTTCAGCCTCTTCTTTTGCATCAGCAATACTAATATCTGCCGTATATCTGAACGGCATCATAACCGCTTGTACTTTATCTTTACCCAAAGCATCAACTGCAATTGCCAATGTTAAAGCGGAATCAATTCCACCAGATAATCCTAATACTGCACCTTGAAAACCATTTTTAGTAATATAATCGCGAGTCGCTAAAACTAATGCATCGTAAACATTTGCTAATGGATCACTTTTAGAATCAACAACTGGTTTATAATTATGTCCAAGATGAAAAATAGAAATTTGTTCTTCAAAAAAGTTGAGCTGATGAACGATATGGCCTTTATCATCACATACAAATGAGCCACCATCAAAAATAAGCTCATCTTGACCACCAATTTGATTCACATAAATAATCGGTAAGCCGGTTCTTAAAGCATGGTGTTTTATAAGTTCTTCGCGATTTTTCTGTTTTTCATAAGCATAAGGTGAAGCATTAATAGAAATAACCAGATCCGCACCCTGAGCGCCAATTCGATCAATCGGCTCACATTGCCAAAGATCTTCACAGATCAATAAACCAATTTTTTTACCTTTAAAATCGATAACACAAGTCTGCTCACCAGCACTAAAATAACGTTTTTCATCAAATACATCGTAATTAGGTAACTGCTGTTTATGGTAACAGGCTATTTGTTGTCCTTCAGAAAACAATGATAACGCATTATAAACCACTCCATCTTGCCAATGAGGATGACCAACAATAACACTACATTGTTGACTAGCTTGCTTGATAGTCAATAAAGCTTGTTGACAACGAATTTTAAAATCATCGCGATAAATTAAATCTTCTGGAGGATAACCACAAATTGCAAGCTCAGATAAAATAATTAGATCATTAGAGGAATAGTTTTGTATCAGTTCAATGATTTGCTGAGTATTACCTTCAATATCACCTACACGCCAATTTTTTTGTGCTAACACGAAAGATAAAGTCATATAAATTCAACATTACAGAAAAAAATTGCCAATAAGTTTAAATGATTCTAAGTTGCGCTGCCACTTTTTTATCGTTAACATTAAAGATTAAATTGGCATGAACTTATCTGGAAATAATTATGCAAAAGATCCTAAATGTTGCGTTAGATAATCGCAGTTATCCTATCACTATTGGTGAAAACTTACTTAGTCAATTTGAATATTTCAAACTACATAGTGGCCAGAGAGTCCTCATTGCTACAAATGACACTATTGCTCCAATTTATTTACAGCAATTAATTAAAATGCTTGAAGATCATGGGGTCAAAACTGATTTCATTATTGTTCCTGATGGCGAGCAATACAAAACTATGGAAACTTGGAATAAAATCTTGACTGCTTTACTGGCCAACAATCATACTCGCAGTAGCATACTTATTGCACTTGGTGGTGGCGTTATTGGAGATGTGGCAGGTTTTGCAGCTTCCGCATATCAACGTGGCATAAAATTTATACAGGTTCCTACTACTTTATTATCTCAAGTCGATTCTTCCGTTGGTGGTAAAACTGCAATTAATCACCCTCTAGGTAAAAATATGATTGGTGCATTTTATCAGCCGCAATCAGTCGTAATTGATATTAATTGTTTAAAAACTTTACCACAAAGAGAACTTTCAGCAGGTCTAGCTGAAGTGATTAAATATGGCATTATAATGGATTGTGAGTTTTTTAATTGGCTAGAACTACATATAGATGATTTACTTAATTTAGATGTCGATGCATTAAGTTACTGTATTTATCGATGTTGTGAATTGAAAGCTCAGGTTGTCGCTGCTGATGAAACAGAACAAGATATGCGCGCTATATTAAATCTTGGCCACACCTACGGTCATGCAATTGAAGCTGAACTTGGCTATGGGAATTGGTTACATGGTGAAGCAGTTAGTGTTGGAATGCTAATGGCAGCTCAAACAGCTAAGTTACTTGGCAAATTTACTGATGAAGATTTTGATCGGATTGAAAAGTTATTAATTAAGGCTAAATTGCCAGTAAAAAGACCTACACAGATGCCAAATGAATCTTATATTCCTCACATGTTACGAGATAAGAAAGTTCAATCTGGGCAAATTAGATTAGTTTTACCGACTAAAATAGGTTCTGTTGAAGTCATTGATGTTATTGATAAACAATTAATATTAAAAGCAATATCTTCTATCTAAATCTTATTTATCCTCATTGATATACGAGTACTTGTAATTTATCCAAGTATTCGTACACATTTGTTTCCACTCATTTGAATTAAACCCTTAAAATGTAAATAAATGTTTACGAATTAATATTGTATTTTATCTAACAATAAGTAAAATTTTAATTTACTATTTCGTAATTTTGTGTTTACATATTAAGTGTTTATGTAATCAATATTTTACATATAAAAAATATGCATGATTTTAACAAGGAAAATAAAATGTTAAAAGACACACTAAATAACGTTCGAATTAGAGATGAGCACATGTTAATTACACCAGAAGAAATTAAGAATCTTTATCCATTATCATCAGAATTAGAAAATCAAATTGCTTCATCTCGTCAAACTATTGTTAATATTTTAGAACGTCGTGACCATCGATTACTTATTGTTTGTGGTCCTTGTTCTATTCACGATACTGAAGCCGCAATTGAATATGCACATAAACTAAAAAAACTATCTGATGAAGTTAAAGATAACTTATTTATCGTTATGCGTGTTTATTTTGAAAAACCAAGAACCACTGTTGGTTGGAAAGGCATGATCAATGACCCACATATGGATAGTTCCTTCGATATTGAACATGGTTTAAAAAAAGCACGTAAATTACTTCTTGATATCACTAAAATCGGGTTACCAATTGCAACTGAAGCATTAGATCCAAATACACCTCAATACATCGGTGATTTAATTAGCTGGTCAGCTATTGGTGCAAGAACCACTGAATCACAAACTCACCGAGAAATGGCGTCAGGATTATCCATGCCAGTTGGCTTTAAAAATGGTACAGATGGTAGTTTAGATGTGGCGATTAATGCAATGAAATCAGCTTCAATGGCACATCGATTTGTAGGTATTAATCAACAAGGGCAAGTTACGGTATTACAAACTTTAGGTAATCCACATGGTCACGTGATCCTAAGAGGAGGAAAAACACCTAACTTTGATGCCGAAAATGTTGCATTATGTGAAGTTCAAATGAACAAGGCTAAATTAGTGCCTAATTTAATGATAGATTGTAGTCACGCCAACTCAAATAAAGATTACCGTAATCAACCAATTGTTGTTGACTCAATTATTGAGCAAATTAAGCAAGGCAACAATTCAATTATTGGTGTCATGATCGAAAGTAATTTATTTGAAGGAAATCAATCATCTGAACAACCAAAAGAAAACTTTAAGTATGGTGTATCAGTTACTGATGCTTGCATCAATTTTGAAACAACTGAGCAATTATTGCGAAAAATGAACAATGACTTAGCAGAGCCTCTAAATAATAGGCAAAAGTAACCGATTAAAGTTTATATTATTTTCATGGAACTAAATCGCCGACAGAAGTCGGCGATTTTTTTATCCAAGTTGCTTGCGTGCATTGCGGAAAATTAGCATCCAAGGACTATCTTCGCCCCAATTATCAGGATGCCATGAATTGGTTACAGTCCTAAAAACTCGCTCTGGATGTGGCATCATTATAGTTGATCGACCATCACTTGACGTTACAGCTGTAATACCATTTGGTGATCCATTCGGATTTGCTGGGTACTGCTCTGTCGCTTTTCCAAAATGGTCAATATACCTGACTGCCACTAAACCTGAAGCCTCTAAACGAGTTAAATGATCTAAATCTCTAGTTTCAACTTGACCTTCACCATGAGAAACCGCAATAGGCATATGCGAACCAGCCATATCAGTAAAGAGTAATGAAGGACTTGATTGGATTTTGACCAAACTAAAGCGTGCCTCAAAGCGTTCCGATACGTTTCGTACAAAACGAGGCCATAACTCAGCACCTGGTATTAGATCTTTGAGATTTGACATCATTTGGCAGCCATTACATACACCTAATGACAAAGTATCATTACGATGGAAGAATTGCTCAAACTCATGGCGAACTTGTTCATTAAATAAAATAGACTTAGCCCATCCTTCGCCTGCACCTAATACATCTCCGTAAGAGAAACCACCACAAGCAACGATGGTATTAAATTGATTCAATGTCACTTGCCCAGATAATAAATCCGTCATATGGACATCAATTGATTCAAATCCAGCTCGAGCAAATGCAGCAGCCATTTCAACATGCGAGTTGACACCCTGTTCACGTAAAATTGCAACTTTAGGCTTCACACCTTTGGCTATATAAGGTGCAGCAATATCTTGTTCTGAATCAAAAGTAAGGTGAACATTTAATCCCGGATCGTCATCATTTTGTTTGGCTTGATGCTCCTGATCAGCACATGCTGGATTATCTCGCAAACGCTGCATTTGCCAAGTGGTTTCTGCCCACCAAGTTCTCATGGTTAATCGAGATTCGCTATATACCACAGCACTGTTATTACGCACAATAAATTGCTGTCCGACCTTAGCTGAGCCTAATTTATAAATCGCATGGGACAGTCCAAAATGCTTAAAGCATGTCATGACTTCGTCTAAATCACTACCACGAATTTGAATAACTGCCCCTAGCTCCTCATTAAATAACGAGGCAATCACATCACTACCGAGAGAATGAATATCAACATCAATACCGCAATGCCCTGCAAATGCCATTTCAGCCAAAGTAACCAATAACCCACCATCTGAGCGATCATGATAAGCCAGTAGATTATTTTGAGCGACTAGCGTTTGTATCGCTTGATAAAAATCAGCTAATTCTTTAGCGTCATGAACATCAGCAGTTCTTTGTCCAAGATGGCGATAAACCTGCGCCAATGCCGTTGCACCTAATGCATGGTGACCTTTAGAGAGATCAACAAACAACAATAGATTATCCTGATCGGTGCGAAGTTGTGGCGTAACCGTTTTACGTACATCTTCAACTCGAGCAAATGCCGAAATCACTAATGATAAAGGTGAGGTTACCGTTTTTTGTTCACCATTTTGTTGCCATGTTGTTTTCATTGACATGGAATCTTTACCAACCGGAATAGCCAGACCCAACGTTGGGCATAGTTCTTCACCAATAGCTTTAACTGCTTGATAAAGGCCAGCATCCTCACCCGGATGACCTGCGGCTGCCATCCAGTTAGCCGAAAGCTTAATTCGCTTAATGTCGCCAATGTTTGTCGCCGCAATATTGGTAATTGCTTCACCAACAGCTAATCGTGCTGATGCAGCATAGTTAAGCAATGCAACAGGGGCACGTTCACCCATTGACATAGCTTCACCATAATAACTATCTAAACTTGCTGTTGTCACTGCACAATCGGCAACAGGTACTTGCCAAGGTCCAACCATCTGATCACGAGCAACCATGCCAGTTACCGAACGGTCACCAATCGTAATTAAAAAGGTTTTTTCGGCCACAACTGGTAAATGCAGTACCCGTTTCACTGCATCATATAAATTGATTTCAGATGTAGAAAAATGGTCACCTTCGGCTTGGCTTGACTTTACATCACGTAACATTTTAGGGGTTTTACCAAGTAAAACATCTAAAGGTAAATCTATCGGATTATTATTAAAATGTTCATCATGTAAAACTACTGCTTTATTTATTGTAGCTTCCCCGATAACCGCATAGGGTGCGCGTTCACGTTTACAAAGTTCATCAAATAACTCAAGGCTTTCCGGATGAATAGCCAGTACATAACGCTCTTGTGATTCATTACACCAAATTTCTAACGGCGACATCCCCGGCTCATCACTTAATATTTTGCGCAATTCAAACTGACCACCACAGCCACCATCACTAACAAGTTCAGGCATAGCATTAGACAAGCCTCCCGCGCCTACATCATGGATAAATAAAATAGGATTTTTATCGCCAAGTTGCCAGCAACGGTCGATGACCTCTTGGCAACGACGTTCCATTTCAGGATTATCACGTTGAACCGAGGCAAAATCGAGATCCGCATCCGATTGCCCAGAAGTCATTGAGGACGCAGCACCACCACCTAAACCAATATTCATAGCTGGTCCGCCTAAAACAATTAGTTTGGAACCAATAGGAAATTCACCTTTCTGGATATGTTCTCGACGGATATTTCCCATACCACCAGCTAACATAATTGGTTTATGATAACCTCTGACCTCTTCGCCATTAAAGCTGTTTACTTTTTCTTCATAAGTACGAAAATAACCTAACAATGCTGGACGACCAAATTCATTATTAAATGCAGCGCCACCTAAAGGTCCATCCATCATAATATCGAAGGCGCTCACTATTCGATCCGGTTTACCAAAATCTTGTTCCCAAGGTTGCTCAAAATTAGGAATTCGTAAATTTGAAACGGAAAAACCAACTAAACCTGCTTTGGGTTTGGCGCCTTTTCCAGTCGCACCTTCATCCCGAATCTCACCACCACTACCAGTTGCTGCTCCTGGCCAAGGAGATATCGCAGTTGGATGATTATGCGTTTCAACCTTCATGAGAATATCTGCATATTCCTGATGAAAATCGTAAGTTCGATTTTCATAATCAGCAAAAAAACGCCCCACTTTTGAACCATCCATTACCGCAGCATTATCTTTATAAGCGGATGACACATAATCTGGCGTATTTTCAAAGGTGTTTTTTATCATTTTAAACAATGATTTTGGTTGTTTTATACCATCAATCACCCAATCAGCATTGAATATCTTATGGCGACAATGTTCAGAATTCGCTTGACCGAACATATAGAGTTCAATATCTGTAGGATTACGGTTTAATTTTTGGAAACTTTCAACTAAATAGTCAATTTCATCCGGCGCTAAAGCTAAACCTAATTTTACATTAGCCTCTTCTAAAGCATTGCGCCCTTTTCCTAATAAATCAACAATGGTTACTGGTTTGGGCTGTTCAGTCTTAAATAATTGCTGAGCTTGCTCAAAGCTACTTAATACCGTCTCCATCATTCGGTCATGAATTAATGAAAGGAAAGTATTTTGTTGTATTGCCGTTAAGGTGGAACTAACTTGTACATAATAAGCAATTCCACGTTCTATTCGATGGATTTGTGATAGTCCACAATTATGTGCTATATCGGTGGCTTTAGATGACCATGGTGAGATAGTACCTTCGCGAGGGGTAACTAAAAAGAGTATTTTATTTGCTGGATTTTCTATCTTTATCTGCGCACTTTTAGGACCATATTGTAACAGCTTATCCAAGGTTAAACTCTGTTCGGAAGTCAGTTCATCAATCAGATCGATAAAGTGAATATATTGAGCTTCGATATTGACAATGGGGATAGATTGTTCACGACATGAGGATAGAATTTTATTAATACGAAATGTCGATAGAGCAGAAGAACCAGCTAAAATTTTCATGCTAAGTACTCTTTTTAAGCAAAAAAAGGAAAAAAATAGAACAACATTATAAAAGAAAGTAGCTAAAGAGGCTATCTTAAAAATCATTATATGATTTAATAAAAAAAGTTGAGGAGCGGGGTTTTTGAAAGCTTATTTACTCATTTTTACACTAATGTAGCACTTTGATTAACATATAAAAAACTGATTTCTTACAAATCATCTCTTTCATCTATAGGGTTAATTTTGGAGAATTAATACTAGAAGAATTATTTTTAATGCTTATAGCTATAAGATTGCAAAAAGAAGTAAAAAGGTAGAATAATATCTCAACAGCGATGACAATAAAAAACGCCAACTAAAGTTGGCGTTTTTTATTCTATAACTAAGCTTCTCTATGATTAAGCTTCGTTCCAACTATCTCTTAAGCCTACCGTTCGATTAAAGACTAATTTATCTTCTGTCGCATACTTACTATCAAGACAGAAATAACCTTCACGTTCAAATTGATAAGCTTGTTCGGCTTTGGCTTTTTTCAAACTAGGCTCAACAAATCCTTGTTTAATAATTAAAGAATTTGGATTGATAGTTGATAAAAAATCCTCAGCGCTACCAGGATTTGGGGTACTAAATAAACGATCATAAAGACGAATTTCAGCAGGTTTACCATACTTGGCTGATACCCAATGAATAACGCCTTTAACTTTACGTCCATCTTCAGGATTTTTATTTAAAGTTGCCGGATCGTAACTACAATAAATAGTTTGAATATTACCTTCTGCGTCCTTTTCAACACGATCAGCGCGTATCACATAAGCATTACGTAGACGGACTTCTTTACCTAATACTAAACGCTTATAATTTTTATTAGCTTCTTCCCTGAAATCAGCTCGATCAATATAAATCTCGCGTGTAAATGTTACTTCACGATGTCCAAGTTCTGGCCTGTTAGGATGGTTTGGCATACTTAATACTTCATCGAGTGTTTCTGAGAAGTTTTCAATTACCACTTTTACCGGATCAAGTACCGCCATTGCTCGAGGTGCATTTTCGTTGAGATCTTCTCGAATACAAAATTCAAGAGTACTCATTTCAACGGTATTTTCTTGTTTGGTTACCCCGATTCGACGACAAAATTCACGAATTGAAGCTGGGGTATAACCTCGACGGCGTAAACCTGAAACGGTTGGCATACGAGGATCATTCCAACCATCAACAATTTCTTCGGCAACCAATTGTGTTAATTTACGTTTTGAGGTAATAGCATATTCTAGATTTAATCTAGAAAACTCATACTGATGAGGACGAGCTTCAATAGTAATATTATCTAAAACCCAGTCATATAAACGACGGTTATCTTGGAACTCAAGCGTACAAAGTGAATGGGTTATATTTTCAATAGCATCCGAAATACAGTGAGTAAAATCATACATCGGATAGATACACCATTTATTACCAGTTTGGTGATGCTCGGCAAATTTAATACGGTATAAAACTGGATCACGCATAACAATAAAAGGTGAAGCCATGTCGATTTTCGCTCTTAAGCAAGCTTTACCTTCAGCAAATTTACCCTCTTTCATTTGGATAAATAATGCTAAATTTTCCTCTATGCTTCGATCACGATAAGGGCTATTTTTACCTGGTTGTGTTAAAGTGCCTCGATACTCTCGAATTTCTTCAGGAGATAGTTCATCTACATAAGCTAATCCTTTATTGATAAGCTCTATGGCATATTCATATAAACGGTCAAAATAGTCAGATGAATAGCAAATCTCACCATCCCATTCGAATCCTAACCAGCGGACATCTTCTTTAATTGATTCAACATATTCAATATCTTCTTTGGCTGGATTGGTATCATCAAACCGTAAATTACATTTACCGTGATAATCTTGGGCAATACCGAAGTTCAAACAGATAGATTTTGCATGACCAATATGTAAGTAGCCATTAGGTTCAGGCGGAAAACGAGTATGCGTTGTTTTATATTTTCCCGCAGCAAGATCCGCATCAATAATTTGACGAATAAAGTTATTTGGACGAGTTTCGTTCTCTGTCGGTAAATCACCGCTCATAAAAAACCTCTGATTATATATGTTTACTCATAACCAATTTAGAAATGAGATTTATCACTTTTATCACTTCGACCGACGAATATAGCAAATTTTTTGTCTTTTCGAAACGTTAAAACAAGAGATTTCAGTTACCTGAAAAAAATAATTACCCTCAAACGGATAACACTCCTAAATAATTTTAACAATTATTTTAATTTTAACTTCAGTTATTCCTCACCTGATTTTATCGAAACTACAAATCGTGCACCACCTAGTGGGCTAGTAACCACGAATGCTTTACCGTCATGAAATTCTGCCATTAATTTTACATAAGCTAAGCCTAACCCATATCCACCAGTTGATCGTGTACGACTGGTGTCAAGGCGAGCAAAAGGCATAAAAATTTTTTCTCGAGAATCGAAAGGAATGCCTGCACCATCATCATCAATTTCCAAAATAACTCGGTTATCTTGTTTGGTTATATTTAATACTGCTTTATGGGCTGCATATTTAAACGCATTAAGTAGCAGATTTTTGACAATAGTTTCTGCCAAATTGATATCAATTTTAGCTTTAGCATCTTGGCTATGGCAAATGAGCTCAAAGCCCTTAGGTTTAAATAGTGCTAATGACTGACAAACTTTTTCACCCCATTGTTTTAACGATACAGTAGTAAAGTTTAATTCAATATTACTTTGCTGCATTTTAAAATAATTCAAACTAGCATTAATGAGGGTTTCAAGTTCATCTATATCATCACTCATTCCTTTTTGTAAATCAGATCTTTCTACTTCGTCTGTAGATTCTTCAAGCATACTTAACTCAAATCGCATTCGTGCAAGAGGGGTTCGTAGTTCATGTGCCATCGCATGTGAAATTGTTTGGTTAGTGCTGACAAGATGCTCAATGTGAGTCCCCATATTATTTAAAACATTGGCTAATGGTTTGAATAACCAACCTTTCACATTTTCCGTTCGAGCCTTCAAATTGCCCTGTCCAAGTTGTTCTGCGGTTTGACGTATGTTGACCAGATCTTTCCATACAGCACTAAACGCGAAATAGATTAATATAAAAAAGATTATGGCACTAAATAATGCCCAAATAATAAGGAAAACGCTCAACGACATGGTATTTGATTCTAATATATCTCGCATTAGAATCGGCCCCAATTGTAATAAATGACCATCATTGAGATTGATATAGACAACTTCGTCATCACCATCATAAGCAAAATCAAGTTTTTCAAGTTCTTTTTTTACAGAATGAGATAATTCTGTATTTGCAGGTAATACTTTGATTGGATAACCAAAATATGGTTGTAACTCGTCAACTACTGCTTGCAGTGGACGCTGTTTGTTTTCATCAATATGTTTGCGAATTAAGTTGACTGTTCCTCGTTGTGATTCACGAAAAACGATATGATCATCTGGCATATCAGTTAATGATGAAGGTAGTGAATCAAACACTAATAATGCACCATAGGCGATAATACATTGCAATGAAAGTAAAATAACTAGATAAAAGACGATGCGGCGGTTAAAAAATAGCGGTTTAGCTAATAACTGTCTCAATGGTTTTCCCCTTCGCGCATGAATAAATACCCCTTTCCTCGAACCGTTTTAATTCTTGAAGGATTATCAGGATCATCAAGGAGTTTACGTCTTAACCGAGAAATTCGGGCATCAATTGAACGATCGCTACCGTCAAAATCAATCCCTCTAACTTGGGAAAATATATCGTCTCGAGATAGAATCTTACCTGCGTTATTAGCTAACAACCAGAGTAAGTCAAATTCGGCAGTCGTTAAATCTATTTCATGCCCGTCTAATAACACTTTACGATTTTCACCATCAATCACTAAATTTTCAAAGGCCAAAGTATTATTGTTAAATAAAGCAATTTGCTCTTTTAGGCCTTCTTTTTCTGTTTCATTTTGTTTTCGGCGTAGCAATGCTCGAATCCGAGCTAGTAATAATCGTGGTTCAACAGGTTTAGCTAAATAATCATCAGCGCCTAACTCTAATCCCACGATTTCATCAATATTATCTTCGCTAGCCGTCATTATAAGAATATAGTTACTGAACCATGAACGTATATCTCGACAGATATCAAATCCAGTTTTTTCAGGTAACATTACATCTAAAATAACCAAATCAGGGTTGATTTGTTGTATTTTTTCTTCTGCTCCTTCACCACTATTATGCCAATCGACCCTATATCCTTGACGGATTAGGTAGACTTGTATTAAATTGGCTAATCTTTCATCATCTTCGATAATTAATATGCGTTCACTCATTTCTGATTCTCTTTACCGTAAAGTGGACTTCGAGATGCTTCATTATACAGGCAAATAGAGCCTCGTTACAAAATATATACAAAGAGCCAACAAAGTTAGCTACCACTTTGTGAGAAAATTGTCGCCAATATCTATAACTAGCAATTTTTACTTGGAATATGAATACTTTTTCATCAATTACTAATCATCTTTTTCAACCATCTTACACTCGCTATCACAACCCTATTATTTTGTGTGATTTTGATGGCACAATTAGTGTTAAAGATGTAACTGATACTTTACTTAGTCAGTTCGGCCAAGATGGCTGTGATGAGCTCGAAGAGTTGTGGGTTAGTGGTAAAATTGGTTCTCAAGAGTGTATGAGTAAACAGATTGCCTTAATGGACGCAAGCTTAGAAGAACTTAATCAAGCATTGGCAAAAATTGAAATTGATTCTAGCTTTAAATCATTCATTAAGTATACCGAAAAAAAACATATACCAGTTCATGTAGTTAGTGATGGTTTAGATTATGCTATCCAATTTGTATTAAAGCGTCATGGTATTGAACATTTACCTATTTATGCTAATAAACTATTGCATGATAATCACAGAAGTTGGCGCCTTGAGTTTCCTTACGCTAATAAGGATTGTATAAAACAAAGTGGTAATTGCAAATGCAATCATGTAAAACAACAGCAACATTTTCCTCAAATATTGTATGTTGGTGATGGTACTTCTGATTTTTGCGTTTCACATCATGTCGATCTGGTTTTTGCTAAAGATAAGCTGATCAATTACTGTGAAAAAAATAACATTAAGCACACTGCTATTGTTAATTTTGCTGATGTAACAGAGGCTTTAAAACAAGCAGAGCAATCACTAATTCCTGTCATGATGGTGAAATAAAGGAACAATAATGAGTACAATTGAAGATTTATCTTATTTTTTACCAGGAAATAAAAATGGCGTGCTATTAATTCATGGTTTAACTGGCACACCAAATGAAATGCGTATTTTAGCCAATGGTTTACATAAAGCGGGATTTACTGTTTATGCAATACAATTGGCAGGTCACTGTGGTACTGAAGCAGATCTATGTAAAACAACTTGGCAAGATTGGTATAAAAGCGTTCAAGATGGCGCTGATTATTTAGCTAAACATGTAGACAACCTTTTTGTCGCAGGTTTATCAATGGGCGCACTTTTGGCGTTGAAACTTGCTGCAGATCGTCCAAATCAAGTTAAAGGTGTTGGTGTTCTAGCACCTACATTTTATTATGATGGTTGGAGTATGCCATTTTGGGCTAAAAAGTTTTTCTTTTTATTGGTCTATTTTAAAAAACTTGGCATTTTTCAAAAAGTCTCTTTTATTGAAAAACCGCCTTATGGTCTTAAAGATGAGCGTATCCGAGCGGTGGTATCAGAAAGCATGTTAAGTGGCGATGCTGCATCCGCTGGGCTTGCTGGAAATCCATTTCCTGCATTAGCAGAAATGCAATTATTGGCAAAACATGTTCGCCAAGAATTACCAAAAGTTACGTCACCTTGTTTAATTATGCATTCAGGTAATGACGATATTGCCAATATTGAAACTAATGCAAAATTAGTTGAGGAGCATGTTTCTGGTCCAAAACGATTAGTTGTATTAAATGATAGTTATCATTTAATTACTATTGATAGCCAACGCCGTGAAGTAATTAAAGAGTGCGCTTCATTTTTTAATAATCTGGCAGAAGGAACTTAAGCATAATGTCATCCTTAGTTATTTTTCTTTGGGTTAGTAATATTTGTTTTGATACCTTAGGACAAGTTGCTTTTAAATATGCTGCAATATCACCTACCAATAGAGATGGATGGTACTATTGGTTAGATCTCGCCAAAAATCATTGGATTTGGATAGGAATATCATCTTACATTGCCGAATTTTTACTGTGGTTAGCTTTTTTAACTTTAGTTCCACTTTCCCAAGGTGTATTGCTCGCCTCATTTAATATCATTACTATCATGTTAGTAGGTCGGATTCTATTTAAAGAATTACTGACGGTATATCGTGTTATTGGCATGTCTTTAATTACTGCTGGTGTGATCTTTGTGGGGTTATCTTAATATGGCTAAGTTCTATTTAATTGGTTTTACCGTATTATTAATGTTTGATACGATTGCACAATGTAGCTTTAAATTGGCTGCCGAACATGCCCAGCCACTTTCGATGAGCGTTGAATGGATAGTTAGGGTATTTTCCGGTCATTGGATCTATGTATCAATAGCTGGCTACATTTTTACTTTCTTTACTTGGATGACTTTATTAAAAAAAGCGCCTGTAGGACCTGCTTTTGCAGCTTCACATTTTGAAGTTGTTACCGTAATGATTGCTTCAGTTTGGCTATTTAATGAACCTATCACTTTATTTAAGTTAATTGGAACTATATTGATTGTTTCAGGGATTTTGTTTTTAGCACTAGCAGAAAGTAAACTTGCGAAGAAAGATACTCATCATCGTTCTAAATAACTTCAAGATAAGGATTAAAAACCTGGCAAACTATATCAGTTCTTGAATGCTAGGTTTTTAAAGCTTTTAATAATGTTAAATTAAGTTGATGTTGTTCTTGTTGCCAATCATTTAACTTTTCTAATGATATTTCGGGCTGTTTGTCCAGTGAACTTAGTAATCTCTTAAACCAATTTTTAGGCTGCCATATTGATAATTCGCCCGTGATATCACTACCGATAATCCGAGGCTTAATAGATGTAATAGTATCTAATAAATGATAGGTTTGTAATTTTCCTTGATCCCAATTGGTATGAATAACTTCTTCACTTAAGGCATCTTTATCTATCGATAAATATATCGGTTTAGTATTACGGTATTGTTCGGATAGAAACTGAGTAATAAGATCATCTGGCGAATCAAAATAGCGAAAAGCATGACTTAAACCAATTTTCTTAGCCCAAGAGACATTAACATCCATGCTCCAATAAGTCAGTTTTTTATGAAACAATGGTGACCATCTATTTTCCCAAAAATGCCATAAGCCAATATCATGTGATGTAATTCCTAATACATGTACATGGCTAACAAAAGGTAAACTAGCCACATAGCTAACCCATGATCCACAGTGAATGCCAAACAGATAACGCATGTTATCTGGATGGTTGTCGAAAATAACTACTTCAATGGGATTTTCTTCTGTATATTGCTTAGCTAGCTGCTCAATAAGTAATAACGAAATATGGTGGTAATCACCACTACCCATTAATACCGTACCATAGCTTTCTGGTAATGATTGTTGTAATACCTTTTTAAACTTTTGGAATTTTTTTGTACTACAACCAAAGCGAATGACATCTTGCCACTGAGTAAAATCAATCGTTTTAGCATTATCAATTTCACCTACGCTTTGATCAAAGTTAAGGATAACTAGCGATGTCATGCTACTTTCTCCTTATCAGTTTCGAAATGGCCAATTAATCTACGCAAAACAGCCCTTAATAAAGGGTTTCGTATATAAACTAAGTGTTTAGTTAAGGTAAAACTAGCACCTAAAGAAGCTTTAACTTCTGGATCAGTCCAACCTGCAACATAATTACTAAGTTTTTGTTGTAATGCATATTCAAGATTAACAAACCAACTAACAAAATAGAGGTTTAATTCTCTTGCTTGAGGATAAACCATTCCTATGTATTTATCGATTAAAACATTGTTCACTACAAAACAGATGTTATAACCAATTAATTGTCCATTATGATGATAAGTAAAAATACGTCCATTTGAGGATTTGCTTTGCAGTAATTGGGTGAAAAATGGCTTAGTTAATAAATCAAAATGTACTTCACTCTGCTCATATACATTCAGATAAAGTTGATAATATAGATCAAGAGTCGCCTCATCAAAAAAACAATCATCACCAGTTTGTAAGATGTTAATCTCCAATTTTTCACGGGACTTTAGTTTTCTTCTTAAATTTTTACGACGACTGTATGATAGTTTTGCAAAAAAATCATCGATCGACTCAAAATCAATTGGAACCCAAGCTAAAGCTTGTCCTTCAACTTCAATAAACCCCCGTTCTTTTAAGGAACCAATAATCTGTTTAGAATATTGATTATCCTGCTTACTAAGCAGAGGTGAATCGGATGGCAAATCTTTAACAATAACAAATGGATATTTTTTTGTATAAGCTGCCTTAACATTGTCAGCTAATTGATGCGCATCGATTTTATTAGTCAATAAACTATATTCTGAAACGGTTGTACCCACAAAGCATGTTTTTGGTTGTAACCAATGCCGCCATTTTTTATAAAAAGGCAATTTATGAACTTTATGTTTAAAATCATCATCAGCAGTTATGAGCAAATCAAACTTAGCGGAAAAAGCAGGTATACCGTCTTCACTCATCCAGCTAGTAAACTCTCGCGGAGGATGAGAAAGAAAATTGTTGATTAATTCATTAGGTTCTAATTGATTGATATATCGCATAACTTTCTATAAATGATCTGAAATTCCCGCTAATTGATATTAGCGGGATTATTTTGATTTAAGACTTAAAGTTCTTTTTTAGCTCGAGTAATTAATTGATCGAGTAGTTCAATACCTTGATCAATCTCTTGACGAGTAATATGTAATGAAGGAGCAAAAGTGATAACATTTTTGTAATAACCACCAATATCAAGCACTAAGCCCATTTTGTTACCTTTCCAATCAAGATCACCTGACATACCAATATCTACCATTTTATCAACTAATGCTTTGTTAGCTGTAAATCCATCTTCGGTACAAATTTCAGCACGAAGTGCAAGACCAAGGCCATCAACTTCGCCTATTTCTTTATGTTTCTTCTCAAGTGTTTTTAATCCTTCAAGGAAATATGCACCGCTATCCATTACCATTTTTTCGTAATCTGTTTCAGAAGTCATTTTTAATACTTCTAGGCCAACTGCGGTACCTAAAGGATTTGAAGCAAACGTAGAGTGGGTTGAGCCAACTGGGAATACTTCTGGATTGATTAACTCTTCACGAGCCCATAAACCCCCTAATGGATTTAAACCATTAGTTAATGCTTTCGCAAATACCACCACATCAGGTTTAACATCAAAATGTTCAATTGACCATAATTTACCAGTACGATAAAAGCCCATTTGAATTTCATCAACAACTAATAAAATACCATATTGATCTAAAACTTTTTTCAGACCTTTAAAGTAATTACGAGGAGGAACAATATAACCACCCGTTGCTTGTAATGGTTCGGCATAAAATGCAGCATATTCTGCTTGTCCGACTTTTGGATCCCATACACCGTGATACTCAGTTTCAAATAAACGTGCAAACTCAGCAACTAAGTGTTCACCATATTCTTCTGCTGTCATTCCTTTTGGACGACGGAACGGATATGGGAATGGTACAAACATTGCACGATCACCAAAATGACCATAACGACGACGGTAACGGTAGCTCGAAGTAATTGAAGATGCACCCAAAGTACGACCATGGTAACCACCTTGAAATGCAAACATCAGGGATTTACCACCAGTAGCATTACGAACGACTTTTAATGAATCTTCAATACATTGTGAACCACCAACATTAAAATGAACTCGTCCTTGGTAACCGAATCGCTGTTCCATACCTTGAGCAATTGTTTTTGCTAATTCGATTTTAGTTGGATGTAAATACTGGCTAGCACATTGCGGTAAAGTATCGATTTGCTTTTTAAGTACGTTATTTAAACGCTCATTAGCATAACCAAAGTTACAAGCAGAGTACCACATTTGTAAATCAAGGAAGGCTTTACCTTCTTTATCATACATGTAACTACCTTCACAACCATCAAAAATCTTTGGTGGTTCAACATAATGCACGGTATCACCAAATGAACAGTATTTTGCTTCATCCGCTAATAACGTTGCATCGTCGGGACGACTATTAATCATTTCTAAAGTTGGTTTACTCATAATTTATCTCACTAATCCATATTCAAATATGACAAAATGTGGCATTATTATCAGAGAAAATGGATTGTAACAATGTACATTTAATGTATAGATTTTGTGACAACAAGCCTTGAGTGACAAAATAACTACAATAATTGTTTTAAATCATATCAGTATGAGTGGTTATCAAAATGAAAAAATTAAGCTGCATAATCTCACTATTATCAATGTTTCCTTTAGGGTATACTCATATTGCGTCAGCAGATCCTACTTCATTAGGCGTCGGTTTGGGTTGGTCTAACTCACCATATAAAAATTATAGTTCAAGTTACTATCCGGTTCCTCATATTGATTATGATAATGGCTATTTTTTTATTGATGATCTATCAGCTGGTATTTACGCTTTTAACAACGATAATCAAAGTTTATCATTTGGCGTTCGTTATCTTGCTAATGAATTTAAACCTCATGATTCTGACAATCATAAGTTAAGACAACTTAATAGTCGTCATTCCACTGTGTTAGCTGAAATTGATTATGATATCACCACTAATTGGGGTATTTTTTCAAGTAGTATTGGCGCTGATATGCTCAATAATAGTAATGGAATCTTAGTTAATGCCGACTATACTGTTCCTTATATACAAGGTAATTTAATTATCGCACCTACTATTGGTATAAACTGGGCTGATGGTAAACATAATGACTATTATTATGGTGTATCTCATAAAGAATCTTCACGTTCAGGATTACGCTATTTCAATGCAGATAGTTCTTTTACACCTTACTTTGAAATCGGTGCGCAATATTCTTTAACAGATAATATCGCTACTTTTGGCGGAATTCATATTGATAAACTGACTGGTGATGCAGCTGACAGCCCTATGGTTGATGATAGTACGATAACATCCATTTATATGGGCTTATCTTATAAATTTTAATACTTTTATTAAATCTTATTAATAATACTTTATTTTCTGTGAAAATCTTATTTTAATTATTTTAATTAAATAATTTTCATGAATTAATTTTTGGAAAAATTACACTATGCTTTGGTTTAAAAACACAATTATCTATCAACTTAATAATGATAATTTACTGGATAAACAGACTATTGAAAATGCACTCAAATCTGCTTTATTTTCTCCTTGTGGTAATTTAGATACCACCAAAATGGGTTGGGTATCCCCTTACGATGATAACAATTTGGATGATTTTATTATTGATATGCAAGGACATTTATTATTAAAAATAAAGAAAGAAACTAAAATTTTACCTGCACCTGTCATCAAACAAGCCTTAAATGAGAAGATTGACAAGCAAGAGAAGGCATTAAGCCGTAAACTTAGTAAAAATGAAAAAGCGACATTAAAAGATGAAGTGATGATCGATTTAATGCCTAGAGCATTTAGCAAATATAACTATTATTGGTTATGGATCGACATTGAAAATAAAAGGATTATTATCGATTGCAGTAGTTTTAAACTTGCTGAAGATATTCTAGCGATTTTACGGAAAGAACTTGGAGCATTAGCATTAACGCCTCTTTCCATCGAAAAACCGCTTGAAAAGATTATGACAACTTGGGTTAGAGAAAAACTTAGTTTTCCTCCTTTTATATTGGGTGATGAAGCAGAATTAAAAGATCCACTTGAGGGTAATGGGATTATCAGTTGTAAAAATCAAGATATTACAAGTGATGAAATGTTAGTTCATTTAGATTCTGGTAAATGGGTCACCAAACTTAAAATCATTGATGAACGTGGAATCAATTTTATTATTAATCCTGACTTAACATTGAAAAGAATTAAATTTGATTCTGTTATTTTAGATGAAAATGAAGATATTGGATCTGATGAATTTGATAAACGTTTAGAAGCTGATTTCTATATTATGGCTAACACATTATCAAACTCAATTAACGATTTATATATTATTATAAATAAGATTGTTTAATTTTTTTACAATATATTATCAATTATTCTAGATCCGAATAATAATTGTGCTATAATACGTAATAGATTATGTGTAACATAATTGGTCATTAAGTATAAAACACCGTAAAAATTAAGTAAAATTAAACAATAAAAGCAAATTAAACAACGTCTATTACAACAAATAAGTTGAGGCAAAAAAATGAAAAAAACAACTCTAGCTCTAGCAATGGCTGTTGCAAGTTTAACCGCTACTGCCGCTAACGCTGCATATGAAGACAATACTTTTTATGTAGGTGCTAAATTAGGTTGGTCAGAACTTTATAATTTAGACGCAAATAAAGTTCGTGGTTATGATAAAGATGAAGCTGGTATTAAAACTTCTAATAGAAGTAATGTTGCTGGCGGTGCTTTCCTTGGTTTCCAAGCTAATCCTTACTTAGCTTTTGAATTAGGTTATGATTGGTTAGGTTCTGCAAAATATAAAAGAACTTATCTTGGTGATCATTCTAACGCTGGTAATAGTAAAGTTTCAGCACAAGGCGTTTCTTTAACTGGTAAATTAAGTTACCCACTATCATTCATTTCTGACGATTTAGATATTTATGGTCGTGCAGGTGGAATGGTAACTATTGCTAAATGGAAAAATAGTGGTGATATCAAAGAAGCTTACGGCCGTGGTAAAACAAAAACTGATTTATCACCAGTTTATGCTTTAGGTCTTGATTATCGTCTTAACGAAGATTTCTCTACTCGTTTAGAATACCAATATGTTCAACATATTCATACTAAAACTCACGCATCTCCAGATGCAGGAACTGTAAGCTTAGGTATTACTTACCGTTTAGGTTCTCCATCTGTTGCAGCTCCAGTTGAAATCAAAACTGAAGTAAATCGTTATGTTTTAAATGAAGATGTGCTATTTGCTTATGCAAAATCTGATTTAAAAGCAGAAGGTCGTCAAGCACTTGATAATTTATTAACAACTCTTGTTAAAATTAACCCAACTCAAAGTGCTATCGTAGTAATTGGTCACACTGACCGTATCGGTTCAGATAGCTATAACCAAAAACTATCAGAACGTCGTGCACACACTGTATTGAACTATTTAGTTCAAAAAGGTGTTCCAGCTGAAATCATCACTTCACGCGGTATGGGTAAAGCACAACCAGTTACTGGTAATAAATGTAATGCACTTCGTGGCGCTGACTTAAAAGCATGTTTAGCACCAGATCGTCGTGTTGAAATTGAAGTTAAAGCACGTAACGTGCAAGAAGTCCAAGTAATTGATCAAACAAAATAGTTTTTGTTATTAATTACACCTTTGAACCCAGCTTCGGCTGGGTTTTTTCATTTATATGTTAATAATTAAATTATATCTTGCTTGAACCCTACAAATTATCCACAAAAAAGATTATAATTATTCCAGTATTGTTAGTATCCCAATTAAAGGAGTAGCCATGTCTACCTCGATTTGGCAAGATTGTCTTTCTCAATTACAAGAAGCGCTTCCTACAACAGAATTCAATTTATGGATTCGACCGTTACAAGTGGAAATGGTTGAGAATAAACTTTATATTTATGCTCCAAACAGATTTGTATTAGATTGGGTTAAAAATAAATATTTAACGACTATTTCGCAATTATTGAATAATTTACTGGGTAATGATTCACTAAAATTATATTTGGAAGTTGGTTCAACTTTATCTGTAGAAAAAAAATCTAAAATTAATAAATCTGATGTTGTACCTTCTTGGAAAACAACAAAAGAGAATAATAATAATCACACTTATTATTCAGGTATTAATCATAAGCATACTTTCAACAGCTTTGTTGAAGGTAAATCTAATCAACTTGCTGTTGCAGCAGCTAAACAAGTAGCTGAAAATCCAGGAAAAGCTTACAACCCTCTTTTTTTATATGGCTCAACAGGTTTAGGAAAAACTCACTTGTTACATGCTGTTGGTAATGAAATTATGGCAGGTAAAGCTAACGCTAAAGTTGTTTATATGCATTCAGAACGCTTTGTTCAAGACATGGTCAAAGCTTTACAAAATAATGCTATTGAAGAGTTTAAAAACTATTATCGATCTGTTGACGCTCTCCTTATTGATGATATTCAATTTTTTGCAAATAAAGAGCGTTCACAAGAAGAGTTTTTCCATACATTTAATTCATTGTTAGAAGGCAACCAACAAATTATCCTAACCTCGGATCGTTATCCTAAAGAAATTGATGGTGTAGAAGATCGTTTAAAGTCAAGGTTTGGTTGGGGATTAACCATCGCTATAGAACCACCAGAACTTGAAACTCGAGTGGCTATTTTGATGAAAAAAGCAGACGAAAACAAAATAAAATTACCTGAAGAGGTCGCTTTTTTCATTGCTAAACGACTACGATCAAACGTAAGAGAATTAGAAGGTGCACTTAATCGAGTTATTGCCAATGCTAATTTTACAGGCAAATCTATCACCATTGATTTTGTCAAAGATGCTTTAAAAGATTTACTTGCCTTACAAGAAAAATTGATTACTATTGAAAATATTCAAAAAACGGTTGCTGAATATTATAAAATTAAAGTTTCTGACTTATTATCTAAACGCCGTTCTCGTTCTGTCGCAAGACCAAGACAAGTAGCAATGGCGTTAGCGAAAGAGCTAACCAACAAAAGCCTTCCAGAAATAGGTGATGGTTTTGGTGGAAGAGATCATACAACAGTATTACATGCATGTCGGAAGATCGCAGAGTTAAAAGAAGAAAGCAATGACATTAAAGAGGATTATTCCAATTTAATTCGAACATTATCAACTTAAAAAAGAATTAACACTATGAAATTTATTATAGATCGTGAAAAACTTATCAAACCATTGCAACTTGTTAGTGCACCATTAGGTAGCCGACCTACCCTCCCCATTTTAGGTAATTTATTATTGCAGGTGAGTGAAAACACGCTATCCATGACGGGAACAGATTTAGAAATTGAAATGATTTCTCATATTCCCCTAACAGAGCCTAGTGAAGCGGGTGCTACAACTGTTCCAGCTAGAAAGTTTCTTGATATCTGTCGAAATCTTCCTAGTGATGCTCAAATATCGATAAGCGTTGACGATAATCGATTGATTATTCAGTCAGGTCGAAGTAAATTTTCTTTATCTACACTACCTGCATCAGATTTTCCTAATCTAGAAAATTGGCAAAGTGATGTTGAACTTTCTATACCTCAAAAGACTATCAAACGACTTATAGACGCAGTTCAATTCTCAATGGCTAACCAAGATGTAAGATATTATTTAAATGGTATGCTATTTGAAATTGAAGATGGTCTATTAAAAACCGTTGCAACTGATGGTCATCGATTAGCTGTGTGTGCTCAACCTGTTGGTCATGAGATCTCTGAATCCTGTTCAGTCATTTTACCAAGAAAAGGCGTAATTGAACTGGCAAAACTAGTTGGTGATAATGATGAGCTAGTTAATATGCAAATTGGTAACAATAATTTACGTATTAGTCTTGGCGATTTTACTTTTACTTCAAAACTTATTGATGGAAAATTTCCTGATTATAAACGTGTAATGCCTCGTAATCCTGATAAACCACTTGAAGTATCATGTGAAGAACTAAGAAATGCTTTATCTCGTGTTGCGATTCTTTCAAATGAAAAATTTCGCGGCATAAGATTATATGTACATAGCAATCAGATTAAAATTACTGCAAACAATCCCGAACAAGAAGAAGCAGAAGAAGTTATTGATGTAAAATACGAATCTCAAGAGCTTGAAATTGGTTTTAATGTAACGTATTTATTGGACATATTAAACACATTAAAATGCGATAGCGTCCAATTATTATTAACCGATGCAACATCAAGTGTGCAAATTGAAGATATCAACAACCAATCTGCAACTTATGTTGTTATGCCAATGCGCTTATAATTAACGATCATTTAAACTTCCGGCCTCGGCCGGAAACTTTACCGACATGACACTTTCTCAAATCAAAATTTATCACTTTCGAAATATTGATTATGCTGAATTATCATTATCCAAACATTTTAATTATATAGTTGGTGATAATGGTAGCGGAAAAACCAGCCTACTCGAGGCGATTTATATGCTCGGACATGGTCGAGCTTTTAGACATATTCAATCCAATCGAATAATACAACACGAAAAACCAGAGTTAGTATTATTTAGTCAAATTGAATCAGCACAAAAAACTCGAACAATAGGTTTATCAAAAACACGCCATAACGATAATACGATAAAAATTGATGGTGACGAAGGATTTCGGTTGACGGATTTAGCTAAATTATTACCAATTCAACTTATTACGCCTGAAGGATTTGATCTACTTACCGGAGGACCAAAATATCGCCGTGCTTTTATAGATTGGGGGTGTTTTCATCACTATCCTGAATTTGTATCACTTTGGAATAACTTAAAACGCTTCTTTAAACAGCGTAATGCTTTATTAAAACAGTCATCAAACTATAATCAATTATTACCTTGGGATAAAGAGTTAGCACCGATTGCAGAAAAAATCAGCCAGATTAGGGCTAGTTATAGCCAAAATATATTTCCTCAAATTATGCAAACCTGTCATGATTTTCTACCAGAATATCAACTTAATTGCCAATATTATCAGGGCTGGGAGCATGGAGTCAGTTATTCAGATATATTATATAGACAATTTGAAAGAGATAAGTTCATTAATTATACTTCGCTAGGTCCTCATAAAGCAGATTTAAAATTACGAATAGATAATATTCCTGTTGAAGATTTATTATCTCGGGGACAATTAAAATTACTCATGTGTGCATTACGTTTGTCTCAAGGTGAATATTTCTCAGAAACAACAGGCCAATCCTGTATTTACTTAATTGATGACTTTGCTTCAGAGCTTGATAAAAATAAACGTAACTTATTAGCAAAACGATTAAAATCAGCACAATCTCAAGTTTTCATTACAGCGGTTAATCAAGAGCAAATTAGCCATATGATCGATGAAAATGATAAGATTTTTCACATAAATTCTGGTATAATTTCTTAAATATACAAAATGATATAAATAATCAAATAAGTCGAGAAATCCATGTCTAACTCTTATGATTCTTCCAGCATTAAAGTACTTAAAGGACTTGATGCTGTCCGAAAACGCCCAGGTATGTATATTGGTGATACTGATGATGGAACAGGGCTTCACCATATGGTTTTTGAAGTGGTAGATAATGCCATTGATGAAGCATTAGCTGGTTATTGTCACCATATTGAAGTTACAATCCATCCTGATAATTCCGTTTCTGTACGAGATGATGGTCGAGGTATACCTACTGGTATCCATGAAGAAGAAGGTATTTCCGCAGCAGAAGTTATTATGACTGTTTTGCATGCCGGTGGTAAATTTGATGATAATTCATACAAAGTGTCTGGTGGTTTACATGGTGTTGGTGTTTCAGTCGTCAATGCTTTATCCGATAAGTTAGAATTAGTGATTTATCGTGAAGGTAAAATACATAAACAAATTTATCATTTAGGCGTTCCTGAAGAACCGCTAAAAATCATTGGTGAAACAACTGAATCAGGTACATATGTTCGTTTTTGGCCAAGTCCAGAAACTTTTTCTAACATTGAATTTGTGTATGATCATCTGGCAAAAAGATTACGCGAACTATCATTCTTAAATTCAGGTGTTTCAATCAAACTCACCGATGAACGTACAGGTAAAAGTGAACATTACCATTATGAAGGTGGTATTCAAGCTTTCGTAGAATATCTAAATAAAAATAAAAACCCAATTCATCCAAAGATTTTTTATTTTAGTACTGAGAAAGATAATATTGGTGTCGAAGTTGCACTACAATGGAATGACGGTTACCAAGAAAATATCTATTGTTTTACAAATAACATTCCTCAACGTGATGGTGGTACTCACTTGGCTGGTTTCCGTGGCGCTATGACACGTACATTAAATAACTACATGGAAACCGAAGGCTATAGCAAAAAAGCAAAAATTAGTGCTACAGGTGATGATGCTCGAGAAGGGTTAATTGCTGTTGTATCAGTAAAAGTGCCTGATCCTAAATTCTCATCACAAACTAAAGATAAATTGGTGTCATCTGAAGTTAAATCAGCAGTTGAGTCTGTAATGGGCGAAAAACTAGCTGAATATTTACTTGAAAATCCTTCAGATGCAAAAATTGTAGTAGGTAAAATTATCGATGCAGCGAGAGCTCGTGAGGCAGCAAGAAAAGCTCGCGAAATGACACGTCGTAAAGGCGCTTTAGATTTAGGTGGTTTGCCTGGAAAACTTGCTGATTGCCAAGAAAAAGATCCCGCTTTATCTGAACTATACCTAGTGGAAGGGGACTCTGCAGGTGGCTCTGCAAAACAAGGACGAAATCGTAGAAACCAAGCAATTTTACCGTTAAAAGGTAAAATTCTAAATGTTGAAAAAGCTCGTTTTGACAAAATGCTTTCTTCACAAGAAGTAGCAACGTTAATTACTGCTTTAGGTTGTGGCATTGGCCGTGATGAATATAATCCAGATAAAATGCGTTACCATAGCATTATTATTATGACCGATGCCGATGTTGATGGATCGCATATTAGAACATTATTGCTAACATTCTTCTACCGTCAAATGCCTGAGATCATTGAACGAGGTTATGTCTATATTGCTCAACCACCACTATATAAGGTCAAAAAAGGGAAACAAGAGCAATATATTAAAGATGACGATGCAATGACTCAATTCCAAATCGCTTTGGCATTAGAAGATGCATCATTACATGTTAATGACCATGCTCCAGCTTTAGCTGGCGAAGCTTTAGAAAAATTAATTGCCGAATATCAGAAAGTCGAAAAATTAATTACTAAAATGGAACGTCGCTACCCTAAAGCCTTATTATCAGAATTAGTTTATCAAGAAGTATTAGATGAAAATATCTTGAAAGATCAACACAAAGCTGAAAATTGGGCAAAATCTATTGTTGAAAAACTATCTAATAAAGAGCAACACGGTAGTACCTACCTTTATAGTGCGGATTACAACGAAAAAGCAGAATTGTATATACCTGTTATTAAAGTAAGAACTCATGGTGTGGATACTAATTATGCATTAGATCAAGTGTTTATTCATAGTAATGAATATCGAAATATCTGCCATTTAGGATCACAATTGAAAGATTTACTTGAGGAAAGCGCATTTATACAACGTGGTGAGAGAAAACAACCAGTTAGCTCATTTGAAGATGCAGTTGATTGGTTAATTCGTGAATCTCGTCGTGGATTAACTATCCAACGTTATAAAGGTTTAGGTGAAATGAACCCAGAACAATTATGGGAAACAACCATGGATCCAACAAGCCGAAGAATGTTACAAGTAACCATTAAAGATGCCATTGAAGCAGATCAATTGTTTACTACATTAATGGGTGATGAGGTTGAACCTCGTAGATTATTCATTGAAGAAAATGCCTTGAAAGCAGCTAATTTGGATTTCTAATTAATTATCTAATAAAAAACCAGACATTGTGTCTGGTTTTTTTTGCAAATTTATTAAAAATTAAAAAGTAATTTTATGTGATAAATTCCATCTATTAACTTTAATTACTGACAAACAGACCTATTGATTTTTAAGTCTAAAACAGCTTTATTCATCTGCCTAATCATATCTTTAGGACTTTGTGCAATATACACTTTGCCACCTGTCGCATTTGCGATACAGTCTATTTTATGTTCACCTGCAATATCTACTATATTTATCTTCAAACGAGGTTTTTGGGTAGCTATATGATTAGCAAGAGTACAAATATTTGCACGCGTACAATTATCCTCACCATCACTAATTATAAGAATATAATCATCACGTTTTACACCGTCAAGCATTTGGCTGGCTTTTTCTAATCCGCTATAAAGTGGTGTTCCTCCACCACCAGCAGCACTTGGTGTTAATCTATTAATTTTACTTTTCAAAGCACCTCTACTTGAATAATTATAAAAAGGCGTAGTATCGGCTACTGGGCAACCATTAAGTGCCACCAATGAAATATTAATATTTTGCTGTATTTTATCAATACTTGTTAATGCAACTTTTTTACTGGTTGATAAACGAGTGGGTAAACGCGTCATTCGTTTGTCATAATCTATTTTATCTTGCTGAGACATACCTCTCGGATAACCATAGCTTAAATAATTGAAATATTGCCCGACTTCCATTGGTGATTCAGCTAAAGTTACAGTCATCGATAATGAATTATCGAATATTAATGCCATTTTAGATGGATTACTATTTTTGGCTAATTCTTCTTTAGTAATACAATTTGGTGGATTTTTTACTTTTGGCTTTGGTTCAGGTTTAGGTTCAGGCTTAGGCTCAGGATTAGTAATCGGATCTGGAACCGGTTTTGGTTTAACAACAGGTTGAGGTTCAGGAGCTTTAGGCTCTTGTTTTACTTCAGGCTTAGACTCAGGATTAGTAATCGGATCTGGAACCGGTTTTGGTTTAACAACAGGTTGGGGTTCAGGAACGTTAGGTTCTTGCTTTACTTCAGGCTCTGGTTGAGGCTTAATAACTGGTTCTTTTGGTTGTTCAACAGTTGGCTCTACTTTTTTTTCTTCCTTGACAGTTATAGGCTCGACGTTTTTAGATTCTTTAAAAGGATTAAAAAAGTACCATAATAATCCTAAAGCTGCTAATAAAAGTAAGGCTAAAATCAAAGTATACCACCATTTCCAGAAAGGTTTTGGTACTATTACTGGAGCAATTGGTAGTTCGATAGGTTCAAATGTATCGACAATAACCGGCTCATTATTGATTACATAAATATTATTCTTTAGGTTTTTAATTCTCAGTAACCATGAAGAAACTAGAGTTTTTTGTTCATTAGTTAAAGAAATTAATTTTGCTGCTGTTTCAATATCATTGATTCTAGTAGCTAGAGTTTGTTTAATTTCAGATTTATGATATTCGTCAATTATGTCATTAAGTAAGGTGGGTTGCCCTTCAAGATTTGTATACCAACCTATATATTGATTGTCTTCAATTAATTTTGGTGTAGCAAAAATTGAATATGTTCTAGCGGTTAGATGTGGTTTAAGTATTGAAAGTAAAGAGCCATACTGTTCCAGTAACTGCATCTTGTTTAAATTACTTTGTTCAAAAGCTATGCGAGTTATTCTTTGCATTTCTTAACTTAATCCTCATCATTAGCCGGTAATTTGAAAAATTACTCGGTATTTTATTCGCAAATAGGCTTACTAATATTCATATTTGAAACTGCATTATTCATTTGATTAATAAGCTCTGTTGGACTTTTAGCTATATAAACATTTCCCCCCGTTCTTTTTGCAACACAATCTATTTTATGTTGCCCAGCTATATCAACAATATTTATTTTTAAACGTGGTTTTTCTGCTGCAATTTTAGTAGCAAGGGTACAAATATTAGCACGAGTACAATTATCCTCACCATCGCTGATAATTAAAATATAATCATCACGATTAACGCCATCAAGGAGTTTACTCGCCTGTTTAACACCACTGTATAATGGTGTTGCACTGTTATAGTCTAAAGGACGCAATCGTTTAATTTTATTTTTTAGTTTTTCTCTATTTTGATAAGAATAAAATGGTGTTGTTTGTGCTGCCGGACAGCTTGTTAATGTCACAAGTGAAATATCGATATTTTGTTGTATTTTATCAATACTTGTTACTGCAACTTCTTTGCTTTTTGATAAACGATTAGGTAAACGGGTCATCCGCTTTTCATAAGCTTCAGCTTCTTTCCGAGTCATTGAATAAAAATTAGCTTTTAAAAACTTATTAATACTTGCTTGTGACTCCATTAAGGTAATTGTCATGGAAGCTGAATTATCGAAAATCAAAACCATTTTAGGTGCGTCTTTATTATTGAGCACTTCTTCTTTAGGTACACAATCTTTTGCTTTTTCTACTGGTGCAGGTGCAGGTGCAGGTTCAGGAATAGGTTCAGGAACCGGTTCTGGTTTAACTTTAACATCTTCTGGTACCGATTTTATTTCAGGCTCTTTTGGTGGTTCAACTATTGGAGTTGGTTCCGTTTTATGTTCTTCTACATTTTGAGCAATTATTTGCTCAGGTATTTTTTCTTTTCCATATGGACAGAAGAAGTACCAAAGTAAACCAAGCAATCCAATTAAAAATAAGGCAAGCAACAAGAAATACCACCACCGCCAAAATGATTTTGGAGGAACTACCGGTGGTGTTATAGGAGATTTAGGTAAAATAGGTTCTTCAAAAGTATTAACTATAACCGGATCATCGTTGATAACATAAATTGTATTACCCAAACTTTTAATTCTCGGCAACCAGGTTGATATTAAAGTTTGTTCTTCGATTGTTAATGACATCGTTTTAATCGCTAATTCAATGTCATTAATCCGAGTATATAGCGTTTTTTCAATCTGCTTTTTATGTTCCTCGTTTTCAATATTACTAAGTAAGACAGGTTGACCTTCAAGATTACTATACCAACCAACATATTGATTATTATCAATTAACTTAGGAATACCTAAAATTGAAAACGTCCGCTCTGTTAAATTTCTTTTTAACAATGCTAACAAAGAATTATATTGTTCTAACAAAGACGCTTTATTAGGATCACCATTATCAAATATAATTCTTGTTATTCGCTGCATTGTTTCTTTATTTCCCTATGTTCAACAAATTTTTTAGTTAATCAATATCAAATCAAATATTTAACGCTTTTTGTAATCGTTGAAGCTTTTTATTTAACTTATCTAACTCAACTTGTTTTTCAATGTCAGATGCATTTGAATTATTAACTTTATTCATCTGCTGTTCAATGTCTTTAACTTGAGCTTGAAGATCATTACGATTTTTAGCTTTTGCTTTGACCTCATTGGTTAACTGAGTTAACTCAGTTTTTAATTTTTGTAATTGAGCTTGTTTTTGTTTAACACTCAGTGATGTAGAGTTTTTCTGTCTCTCAATAGTTGCGTAAATTTCTCTAAACTGCGCATTAGCTCTTTTCTCGTTTTCTAATATTTGTTCTTTCTTATCAATACGAGCTTGATAATTACCAGAATAATTACAGCTAATTTTGTCCAAAATACCAATGTTTGTATTGGTTGGATCGCACTGTTCTGGCGTTGTTGAACAACCACTCAAAAAAAAGAGCGAGCTTAGTAATAAAATAAGTGAAATCTTTTTCATATTAGCTTACCTTCACTGCTGAGCGTTGCTGAGTAACAAGGTTGACTTGCTTTTCAAGCACAGCAATTTGTTTATGTAATTGGTTAATTTGTTTATCAAGTTTTGAAACGTTTACGCCTGATCGTCGTTCTTGAGCAGAAATTGATATCCAATCTCTTTCAACTTTTTTCATACGAGATAATTTATCTGTTAAATAAGCAATGTTAGCATCAATTTGAGTTAAATCACGTTTAGCTTCGGTTTTATTCACTGTTTGTGACTTAATTTGATTATTTAATGTTTTAAGTGTTGCTAAATTTTTATCTAATACAGTTTTAGCTGTTTCTGTTACAGCTTGAACTTCATAAGTATTTTGCTGAACATCTTGAATATAAACATCAAGTCGCATTTCGGCATCAGCGTATTCTGCACGTTTAGTATCAAGATAGTAATTTGCACCCATCATTACACCACAACCCACTGCAGCTGACGCAATACAAGTACCTGCTTTACCACCTAATAAAAAACATCCAACACCAGCTACACCTGCACCTACAGCGCAAGACTGCCATGCTGATTTACTAAAGAACTTAGCACTATTACTTTTAGTTAAGGTAGGATCTACACCTTTAGTTCTTGCCCCACCCGAATTCTGACAACCAGTTAAAACCATTGAGATACATAAGGTTATCGTTACTATTAGTTTATTCATTATTTTTTCCCTTTTATTTCATTACATGTTTGAAGCCAAGTGGAACGCTCGATCTTCCCTGATTCAATATATTGATTAATATGTTTGAAATAGAGTTTTAAATAATCACTCATATTAGCCTTACCACTATTTTCTAAAATAAATTGTGTGGGTTTAGATTGATTATTAATCGTGTCTATTTCATAATTTGTAGCAGTATTTACAATCGTATCAGAATAATATTTTAGTATAAAATCACGCGCCTTTTTAGATTCATCTAGGACATTTTTTAAATTATTTAATTTCACTTTCGAGCACATATTTTCATCATCTAAAGAATCTATTTCGTTTGGATCACAGATTTCTTCAGTCATTGTTTCATACAGATTATTATTATATTCAAATTTATCATTCAAATCTGATACATTAGCACAGAGGAAAGCACCTAATTGTAGTGCTGATTGAATCGAGCGGTCTCTTTGTTCATCTCGCGCTTGATTAGCGCTGCGTAATAAGGCATTTAGTTGATTCAATTCCTTTTTAGTTTTTTCATCATCAACTTGTTTAGTGATTTTTTCAAGTTCATTGACAACATTCTCATTCTTCGAAATGCCAGCACCATTACCTAATTCGTTCCATTCTTGATCGAGCTGTTTTACCAGATCATTCGACTGAATAACTTCACTTGTATAAACTAAACGAAAACCAACATCTTTGCTTTTATATGCACTTTGAGCATCATAATAAGGTTTTTCCGTTCTAATAGCTGTTGTCATTGAGGATTCAGGGGTTAAATAACTGCCTCCTCGAACAATCATACCGCCTTGTTGTCCATGGTAACGATCAAGCTTATTCATACGGAATGAATCAAACATCATTTCACTTGCATTACCCAAAATGTCATAGATATCAAGAGGGTTAGGTTCTAATCGCCCAATAAGCTGCAATTTACCATTTGCTGATTTAGCACCTGAGAACCAAGCATAATTTTCTAAGTTATTAGTCATAGGAAATCTTGATTCTCTAAATTCCGATTCCGTAACTTTAGACCCACCTCGTGCTGCATATTCCCATTCAGTATTACTGGGTAATCGAACATAACCTTTAGGTACATCAATTGATTTAACTGTAGATTGATTAAGTAACCATCGATTATATTTATCAGTAAAAGCAACGGCATCAAACCAACTAACTTCAGTAATTGGGAAAATAAGATTAGGTTTAGTGGTTGGACAAGTATCATTCATAACAGCTTGATATTGAAGCGCAGTAATTTCATATTTACCAATAAGAAAATACCTTTCCTTACCAGCATCGGAAAAACTACCAGATATATAATTAGGAGTCGCATACTCAGCAAAACCTAATTCTTTATTATTACTACCTAAAACAATTTTGACATCATCTAGTAGTTTACGTGTTGGTGTAAAAACTTTTTTCATCACCAAACTGCCTTCACATGGCATAGGTAAAATAACGTCATCATTTGAAGGTTTGGGATTATAAAATTTACTATCCCATGGTTCAGCATAACTTATACTCGAAATTAAACCTAATCCAATTGCCAAGAAAACTGGTCTAAAATTACGCTTCGCGTAGGCTTTCTGCTGGTTGAATACTAATAGCACCTCGTCCTCCTATCGCAACAACAACAAATGATATAAATAACGTTAATACAAATGCGATAATAAAATGATAAAATTGTAATTGACTTACAATTGGTTGTGAAACTAAATTTTTACCTAAGACCAGATTAAATGTACAATTCCCTAATAAAAAAAGTAAACATGAAACAATAAAAGCTAAACAACTTAATGCCATCGCTTGAGTAAGCAAATAAAACATCACTTCCTTAGACTTAAATCCGATAAGTCTCATAAAAGCAATATCTTTACGCTTTCGCTCAATATTAGATAAAAATGAACCACTAAAGGATAATATACAACCAAAAATTGCGGTAATAGCAATCACGCTGAAAATAAAACTAAGTACCTTATCAATTGCTTGCATATTTTCAATTGCATTTGCTTGTGTTCGAGTTTCTATATTTTTTTCACGTAATTTCAATGATAAAGGCGCAACATTATCAAGAGAATTGGCATAAATTCGCGCTCTGGCAAATGAATCAGGATAAGTAGAATTAGCCAAACCGGTTCCGGTTGAAAAAATTTCACTTTGAAAACCATCGTAAAAATGTTCCATTTCAATTAAAAGGTCTAAACTTACAAAGCCGGCTGCACGTCCATAATAAGTTTCAGGCACAATGCCAATAACCTCCAATTCCGTCATACCTTTTTCAATTTTGCCATCCAGTTGCCTTGTGATTACCATTTTTACTCGGCTTCCTATTTTTGCTTGCATTTTTTCAGCAGCTAGAGCGCTCAATAAAACTTGATTTTCTTGACTAATCAATGGCATATTTTGGGTTATCGGATCACCTTTTGCTGTTGGAACAACTTCAACATTATTAACAAAATGTCCAGAATCTTTAAACATATCTGCTTGGGTATTCAATGAACGTGTAAGAGGAATAACAAATGCAGTTTCAGGTTGGTTTTTAATCCAATCAAACATTGACTGATCAAATTGTAAATTACCAACAATTTTTACTTCTAAATTTTGTGGATCATTAAGTAATTGATGGCGTAGCTGTGCAACAACACCATATTTTAAACTAAACAAAAGTAACAAGGGTGTAATAACTGATATTATTGAGGCAATAATACAAAATGATACTTTCTTGTCATACCATAAATCGGCCAATGATAATCGAGAAATAAACCGCCACTTTGATGTTACTTTATCCATATTTTACACCTTACTTTATAACGGACGGTAAAAATTCTGACGATTGCATAGATGTTAATTTTGCCGATAAAGTGAACAACCCTTTATTTTCAATTCGTTGCCAATCATGTGTAACAATCATTGCAGCAATATTATCTTGTTGAGCTTGTTCTATTATTAAATCAAATAACAAATTTGCATTATAAGGATCAAGAGCAGAGGTTGGCTCGTCAGCTAATAATAACGCGGGTTTATGAATAATAGATCGAATAAAAGATGCCCGTTGCCTTTCACCTATAGATAGTTGTTTCGGATATTTATTCAATAAATGAGCAATATTAAGTTTATCAACCAAATAGTCAAATCGATTAGAATCAACAGGTTTTCGCAATACTTTAGCTGATAACAAAATATTATTTTTAATATTTAAAAATGGTAATAATCCACCTGTTTGTAACATAAAACCCAAATATTGCGCTCGAATATTGGCTAATTGATTAATATTATTCTGATGAATCACATTAGCAATGTCATAAGTTTCATTATCAACCATAAGATTATAACAATCGACTTCATCTGGCTTAAGAATCAAGCCTATCATCTCAAGTAAAGTACTTTTACCGCAACCACTATCACCTTTAATGACAACCACTTGCCCTGCTTTCACCGAAAGCTCAGGTAAACAAACCTTAAAAAAAGATTTACCGATCGGTCTAGAAATCACCAAATTATTTATAGTTAACATATTTTATGGCAACATTTCTAATGGAATCGGGTAAACGTTTTCTCTAGGGTCACTACCTTCAGATAGTGATATCCAACGATCAACATCAGCATTACATTTTTGGTAATAACGTACTTTACTATTTAGATTACGTATGAATTTTTCTTGTTCAATCCCACTCATACTTTTCCATGTCTCTTGATCAAGACTAGTTACATCACTTTTATACGGAATATTATCTAAATATTCACCTAATAGTCCTAAATCAGCAATTTTTGTGACTGAATCTGATTTTAATTTACTTGGATCTTGCCCCATCGCAGCAGCAACAGAACGTAATTGTGAGAACATATCATCGGCAGAAATTAACCCATCATTAGCAGCATTAGCGATTTTAGTTACAATATCGCTTAAATCACTTAATTGTGATTTAGTTAGTAAAATTCTAGGTTCTGCTGTTGGGATTGTCGGTTTAACAAAGTCTTTATCAGCTATCCAGGCTTTAAAAACTGACGGAGCCTTAGTTCCGTTAGTATCACCTAAATAAGCAAGCTGCATTGCTTTACCTAATAGTAAAGCATCTTTTAACATATTAGAGTCATTATCATCTTTGGCATTAAGGGCATTACCAACTGAAGACTCACCTTTATAGGCTAATTTAACTTGCTCTGATAATGCTTGAGCCAATGAATCTACTTTTTTACCAAACTCATTTACATCACCAGCATTAACAGGATAATAAAGTGACTTATGAATAAAATCGTTATAGGTCAAATCAGAATATTGCTTTTCGGCCACTTGATGATCTTTTTCACCACTTGGCGTTTTTAAATGTAAAGCATAAATTGCAACACCTTTATGCTGTGCTTCAAGTCGTAATTGAGCAGCATCCATACCTGTACTTGAAAGCTTATCATCGCCAGGAATAGCGCTTGCATCAGTAATTAGAATCATATATCGAGCGCCAAAATTATTCCAATTAATATCATTTAACGCTTGTGCAACACCCGCGTAAGAGTCCTCAGCAAAATAAGTTGTTGAGACCGTGGCTTGTTTAAGAGAAGCACTAAGTTTTTTGAATTCTTCCTTATTTTTTACTTGATTTGGATCTACAAATATCTTACTGACAAACTCCAATTTATCCGAAGCTTTTAAGCTTGAACGAAAAGATACCAATCCAAATTTAACCTGATCTTGTAACTGCTCTTTTTCAATACGCTGATAAACTCGTTCAACAGCCTCTTTTGTTCTCGATATATAAGGATCCATCGAAATCGTTGAATCAATAACAAACACAATTGCAGCTTTAAATGGAGCAACTTGGTTAGTATTATCATCCGAAGATGAGGTAGATGGTTTATTATTACTTTTAACCACCGCTTGTTGTTTACTAACTGAAGCCACCTCTAAAATTCGTTCATAAAAACCTTGCCCATTCATTACCTCTTCACCTTGTAAAATCGGTAATAAATAAAAATTATTCTTGAAATCAACAAATTCCTTAGGTTCTTGAGCCAGAATCAGTGGTACGGCTTTATTCTCTTTTAGTGCGTCTCGAATGGGTTTTAATAACGTTTCAGGATTATCCGCATCAACAATTGAGGATAATGAGGCTTTATCTTTAAAAAATAACAGCGGGTCACGATCAACTGGATTTGTGAACACTAACGTCAATTGCATATTCCACTCAACCGCACATGAATTATTAATCCAACCAACTGTATTACCGTAAGAATCTGGACCAACATTCAACCATTCTTGATTATTCTCATTTTTACGTTCATAGACATAATAACGAGAAAACGCAGGTACTGATTGGCCTGTAGCATCATTAATGTTCTTCTTCAATTCACACGTCGGAGTACTAAGAACTCGCTGATAAAGTGTTGTTTTACCTGCTTGCTTTAATGGTTCTAAAGCTGACGTAACTAAAGGTAAACAAGTAAGAATAAATCCGATAATCAATATTGAAATTAATGTTTTTTTCATACCTGCACCTTATTATTTTTGCAATTCAGCTAGGCGTTCTTTAGCTAAAACGTTATTAGGATCATTATTCAATGATGTTTCATACCAATAAATTGCGGTACCTTTATCAATTTTAAAGCACTGATTATCTTGATAAAATTTTTCATCATATTCTTTAGCATAAAGTAAAGCAATTTTAGCATTCAGCAAAGACTGATTAGCATATAAACGCTGAGCGATATTACATTTATTGGCTTGTTTTGCTTGATTTATTATCTCAATTATTGTGTCCGTATCAGGTTTTGACTGTAAACACTGTTGAATAAAAGATAAATCATTACTGTTTGCATTTGTAACGTCACACTGACTATTCATTGTCGCAGTCAAAGGACTCTTATCTTTTGAAAAGAAGAAATACCATGCCGCTACACTTAGACCAGCTAAAACTAATAATGTGATAAAAATTAGGATAATTAATCCCTTTTTACTTTTTGACTTAACTGGTTGTGGAGTAGAAACATCTTCTGGTGTAATCGCAGGTTCAGGTTCAGGCTCAGGAGCTGCTTCTATTTCAACTTCAGGCTCGGCAATTACCTGATTTTCTTCTTCAGCAACAGGCAATTCAGTTTGAGGAACATCAGATTCTGAAGGTGCTTTAGAATCTGATTCAGTAAAATTCGAAACAATCTCATCAGGCTCAATTTTATCTTCTTCTATAGCATCAGATTGTTGAGTATTTAGAGCAGATGACGGAAATACTGTTTCACCAATATTAACAACACCACTATCGATATAGCTTTCATTTTGCTTATCACGGATCTGAATAAGAAATCTAACACGGTTTTCTTGAGACAATAATGAGTCAACTAACCACTCATCAACTTGGCCAGTTAATTGCTCATTATCTACCGACATATTAGTTAATGTATGCCAATTTTTTTCTGGTCCCCACTGATTAAGACCTGATAAATAATAACCATCCTGGTTACGTTGAATAAGCATATCAATATCGGCACTACCATTCCATTTTTGTGCCAAAAATTTAGCAATACCTGGCTTGTAGCCTTCTAATTCAATTTTTAATGCCATGATATCCTCTATTTCACAATTATAATTTTATCAATATGGATTGATAAATCTTTCATAATAGAAGGTAGTTTAAGCTACCTTTTTTATAATTATTAAATGATAACCATCTAATATAATCACAACATATTATTTTATTTGCGATTGTTTAAAGATAGTTAAAACCTCACCAAGTTGAGAATTTTGTTCTTGACTAATTTCACGCCCAGCGTGATGCCCGACATTTTCTTGTGCCAGCACCGCAAATGCAATAAACCAATCAAATATAGCAAACTGAGAATAATTTTTAGTCTTATCATCAAGCACTGGAAGTGGATGAGATAATTGACTTGAGAATTGGCTCAACGGTGAAGAAAATATAGGTTTACCTTGATTAACACGGCTTGTCGGTATTTCATTTGCTTGCCCTTGAATAAACCCAAGCCAAGCAATAAAGTCGGTCAAAAAGAGATGAATAGAGCTAATTTGTCGAGACTCAAGATCATCACGTTTACTTCCCATATTTTCGATATCTAAAATTTTCTGCGTTAAACTTGCTTCAAGTTTTAAACGGTTAGCGGCAGTTATTAATTCTTCCACAATAAAAGAGAGTGATTTTTGCTCAAGTCCGAAAAATTGTAATATATGTTTATCTAATACAATATTTCTTAAATGCTCCAACCATGCAGTAAATACGTTTTTCGCAAATTTTGATTCAGTAGGTAAACTAGCAACAGCTTTAGGTTTTAGAGGAGAGCTAGAATCGGGGAACAGCTCAAATTCAGTATTTAAACCAAAATCGTTTGAAGAATTATCTAATATATCATCACTACCTGTACTGCTAACTTCATTATTTATATGGCTTGAATGATAAAGGGCTCGAATAGTTTGATCTGGCAATTCTAAAACTTTAAGTAGTTCGCCTAATAATAACGCTTTACCTTGTAGTTCTTTTACTACACCACTAATGATTTGTTTTTTCTTACCAAGTTCTTCATCACTGCCAGCTTGATACCAAGTATCAAAACGCATATTGATGATATAATCTATTTTCTCATTGAGTTGCTCAACAATTCGTTGTTGTTTAACTTCAGTAATCGCGACTTGTTCTAAATATTGACTAATTCGACCAATTCCACCATCATTTAGTTTCAACATCGCATCCCAAGCTTGGTCTGGATCGCTTACATACTCTTTAATATCTGGATTTTCAACAAATGTCTTTTTCAAAATTGACATTTCTTGTTGATAATTATCATTATAAGATAGTTCAAGATTTGCCTTGGCGTCGACATTTAAAAACGGTACATCAAATCCAGGTTTACGAACCAAAAATACATTATTAAATTTACCATTATTTGACCAATTGGATAACCAATCATAGCTACCAAAACGTTCTAAAATAGTTTGTTGTAATAATCCACCTTTACCCCAAGTATTACTTAGATTATCTTCTGATTGATGTAATGATGCTCCAATTCTTTTATCAAACATGGTAATAGCCCATAGCAAGCCAGCTTTTTTAGTGGCTCTTTTCTCAGCAGTTTCACCTTGCGTTTTATCAATCCAACGTTCTAATACTGGACCAACATCATTAACATCTGACTGTTTATCTGATGGAGTACAAACAACCAAAACATTCATTTCTTGGCTATCAGTATATTTCTCAAATAGATAAGCAACTTTACCACGCAATAAAAGTTGAGCAATTGGATTACCTTCTTTAACATCAGAGATAGAAATTAAATTTAATCGACCTCGATATCCAGGAAAATCAAGTAAATCGACCTTCTCAAAAGTTGGTACTCGAGTTTGATTTACTAAAGGGAAGATTAATTCTGCGGTTAAAAAAGCTAATTGAGCTAATGATATCGAAGTTGGTATTCCATTAAGTGGTGTAACGGATACAGATGAATCTTTCTCCGTATTTAACCTTTCAAGCATATCAACATTCATTATGCTATCAATCTGTGACTTTTTACCATCATGCTCCTTCACCAATACTGAAAGAGGTGCATAAATAGTATTAGCATGATTTAAACTTGACAAGGTCGTAGCTAACTGCACATAAATTGCAGTGAGTTCACTTATGCCTCCCCACAACACAGAGAATAAAGCACCTCGGTCTACAGTCGAAAGATAAGGTAGTAAAGACACAGCTTTCTCCCAATACCCCCCTTTTAAACCTTCAAGTGAATTACCAAAGTTTTCAGATAAATAATCATAGAGATCAACAATATCATCTTCAGTTATACCACCCGTATAATCAGATTGTTTTTTATTTTCAGATTGTTGAATAAGTTGATTTAACTCTGAAAATTCAATCTTATTCACAACTTTCTGTTGATCAAAATCTTTAAAATATGCATTAATTAAAATTTTAACAATTTCGATTTCTTGAAAAAGTTTAAGCTCTAGCGGATAGTTGGCAATGCCACCTTTAGCGGTACGACTAAATCGTGTAACAAGTCCAGTTGCCTCTTTACCTCCGCCAACAGGATTGACATGATCAATAAAATCTAAAATTTCATTATCGACAACGGTTTCAAGCTTACCATTCTCACCCGCTGCTAACGCTGAAATGAGATAAGATTTACCTGCTTGTGACAATCCAAAAAAGCCCACTGCAACAGACTTGGTTGACACATCACCCAATCGTTTTGCGCTATTACGCAAACGACGTAGATCTAGAATTAAATTATCAGCCTCATTGTTCAAACGCTTTGATGAATCTCGGGTTTGACTCACCCACTCTATTGCTTGTTCAGATGCTTGATAAACCTGTTCCCAGGATTTAGGGAGTTGTTCATTTAAATTTTTCATCGTTTTATCATTCCACTATCAAGCCAATATTGTGTGCTAATTAAACCTGAATTTACCATTGTGTTTAAATTAAGTTTGATATCCTTGGTTTTGTTACAAGCACGTCCATCTGAAGCTTTGACATCTTTAATATAAAAATTCTCAACAGTCTTTTGTCGATTTTTAATGCCTAAAGTTACCTCTAAAACCACACCCTCAGCACTCAACCGTTTAGCAACATCACTATTTTCAATAGTCAAAATATAAATTGGTGATGCAGGCCAACGATCGATTTCAAGCTGTTTAAAACCAAGCCTTGTTGTGCCTCTAATTTCGAAAGAATGGTCAGGAAAATCATAATCAGGATCATCTAAATCAATATCTTGATAATAAATATTTTCTTTCTTTATCATGTTTAGATTATCTAACAAACCAATGTATTTGACTGTTGAATATAAATCCATATTCGATGATCTAAAATAGAAATTCGGTAATCTTAAGTTTTTACTTAGAAAACATAACATAGCGCCAACAGCAGCCGTTGTTTTTGGATCATCAATACGTTCTTGTTTATGGAATGGATACCATCCACCTGTATAATAACCATGTAATGGTAATATACGTCCTACTGGCATTGATAATCGTGAACGGAAATAACTTTGTACACCAGGCAGCCGCGAAGGACGACCTGTTAATAACAATACATCACATTGATAACAACTAATAATCTCTGATAACGCATCAAACGTTTTACAAATATTGTAATAATCACCACGAATAAATAAGTGATGAATACGTTTAAGGTCAATTTCCACATTTAAATCAAGCACAGAAAATTCAGGATTATTTAATGCTCGACTAATCGGTTCATTAATAAAATTCAGAACATGATCGGTCATCGCATTATTTTGCAGTAATTCACTAAATGTCATGTTATAAACATGCTGCTCAGCATGTAATGGATCATAAAGCTCATAAAGCTTTAATACATGCAAGCCTACTGGCGTAAACAGTTGTAAAGTTAATTGTTGGCGCAGTACTGCATCTTGTATTGATACCTGCTGAGAACCAATAATAGTAGATAAAATCGGATTAGGATCTGCAAGCCCAGCTTGTTTTAGGCCATTGTTTAGCGAAGATAAAACGGTATCTTGAATAATATCAAGTAAAATATCATCACCAGCGACTTTAAATCCATCACGAAAACGTTGTGTCGGAACAATGTAAGCATTACTGCCACTAAGCTGTTTATTAGCACCATAATCAAGTTCATAATCATTTATAACTAAATCAGTTGTGCCACCACCAATATCAACGGTCGCAATCGTTAATTTTTGTTTATTGGTTTTATCTGGTCTGACCATTGAAGCTATAAACTCTTCTGATCGACCATTATAATTGTTTTGAGTTTCATTAAAGAGATAGACCACTTGGCCACAGGTCGCTTCATCCCACTGAATGTAAATTTCAGGAATGTTTGGCCATATACTTTTTAATTGTTCAGGATCACTAAAATCTATATCATCGTCAGAACTATCCCAACCTAAACTTTTCCATACCAAACCGATAGCTTGATAAACACAGCTTTTAAAGATAGCTTGTTCTGGTTTTGGCATCGCTGGAGGAATAGTAAGAATAATTGAACGTAAATTACGAGGCGTTCTAGCGTGTTCAAGCTTATTACGCTGAGCAACACTATTTATTTGCATTAAAGCATGCATTAATACTTCACATAGCATAAATGTCATCAGTGAGCTACGTGAATATTTTGGATGAAACACAGGCATTTTACGATCAAATTCTTCCTCAATTTCATTACTGAGGACATGCAGTGCTTCACCATATTCATTAATTAAGCTAGAGAACGGCTCTGCCGTTGCAAAGGGTTCATGATCGCTCTTCACATAATGAGAATTGAATCGCCAACCTTGCTCATACTTCTCCTGATCCCACAAATAACGTTTTGGACTTGAAAGCCCAGTTGCACCTTCGTTCCCTTCACGACGACTAGCTAAACGACTGGCTTCTTTTCCAACTCGTACAATACTAGGCCAGCGGAAAGTATCACGTCGTCCACTTTGTAAAGAAAAGTGCTCTTTACCAAAAAAGGTTTGTGCAAATTCTACTCGGCTCTCAAACGGTTCATTATAGATATGTTCAGGTTGAGTTAAATCCCGAATTTCAAGCTCATAGCGACGATTTAAGCTATCTTTATCTTGAACGTGATCTTCAATTAGTATTCCACATGTTCTAGAATTACCAACATCTAAAATCATATCAACAGGAATTGATTTAACCACATCATCTCGATTATTTGAGACAATTTTGATTTTTGGTAACTGTAATGAATCAGCAAGCAAATTAAGAATATTTAAATAATGACCATAGTAAGCTTTATTATTTATTTCTAACTCAATATCATCTTTATGAATTTTTAGTCGCTCTGGTTGGGGCGCTAACTCTTGAAATAGATCAATTAACCAACTGGTGATCCACTTTTGCTCTAAGTACCAAGCAACTTGATCTGAACGATGAGCTAAACTAAAAACAGCTCCTGTTTTGACATCATTTTCAGTCGGCGCTAAATAAGCAACGTCCTGCATATTGCTGAAAATTTTTGTATCGAAGGCGAATGTAATGCGGTGTGTATTGCCATCAGCATCTTCACCTTCTGGAATACTAACAATTCGAACTCGACTCCAGTTATGCGGGCCTTTATCAAAACGCTCTGGTGGCATTGATCTTAAAACTGGCACAGGCAACCAAATGCCATCAAACAGTTTTAATGATTGGTCAACACTTATCTCTTGAGTTGGTGTAACAGCAAAAGAGAGATTATCCGGCGCAAAAAATTTACCACTATCGATATCTTCAATTAATCTAACTAGTGCTCCGCTTTCTGATGGATCAATAAAACAGCCATTAACTTTACTTCGCCATTTATTATCTTTCCAATCTATTTTTAATGCAAAATCAAGAAACTGAATTCCACTATTCATGATAAGTGTGACTTCTTGACCATAATTGCGTATTTCTGGAAGCATATACAAACCTATTGTTTTTTCATCGTAATTGGGAATGAAGTCCCGTTATCATAAACTCCCTGACAATCAGCTTGATTATTTTTGCCAGGTTTACACTGAATATTTGGTAATTTATATTTAGTATTATCACTACAAGTAGCTTCGGTATTACCCACAATATTTAAATTCGCGTTTTGAATCCCACTACCGACCTTACCAACACATTTGACGCCATCACTACGAGTAAGCGTCACTTCACCATTGCCTTGATTAAAATTATAACTTAATTGTAATGGTTTACCGGTTGCTTTATCTTGAATACCGGCTCCAACTGACCATTGGCCATTTAAAAAGTTCGTTGACCCTTGCTTTAATGCATCAGTAGGTAAAGCTAAATTTTGGGATTGATTAGCATTGGTATCAGGTGAATTACCTTGATTAGAAGTGTTAGCTTCAGAATTATTAACGACATCTGGTGGTGTCGTTTGAGCATTTTTATCGTCATTATTCTGACCATTTTGATCCACGTTTTTATCATCAGGCGAATTAGGATTATTCGGGGTATTATTATCTTCACTCCCTTTATTTCCTTGATCACCTTGATCACCGTTATTTCCTTTATCATCAGGATTATTTGCATCAGGAGGCGTAGGTTGAAGTGGATCTGTAACACCATTTGCAGTATTTTCTACTGTTTCATTTGGAGCAGCAGGTGGTATAGCTGAATTATCAACAGCAGCAGAATCGGTAGGAACTGCATTCACTGCATTAGGATCTACAGCAACAGTCCGATTTGATACGACACCATTAACCACACCAACAGGTCTGTTATCTATGATAACTTCTTTAGGTTTTTGCTCAGGATCCTGTTTATTATCCTCTGGTTTTTTGAGTTCTTCTGGTTTTTCTTCTTTCTTTTCATTGTTAACAACAGAAGGATTAACTTTATTATCTATTGAGATATTTGGATCTAAAGTTATACTTGGTTTTAACCAATAACCTTTTAACCACAGCAACGCTAACAATAGTAATAAAAGGAGTAATAATCCCAATAACCAAACCCACCAACGCTTCCACCAAGGCTTTTTAACAACAACAGGTATTTTTTGAGAAGGTGCGGGTGCTGTACTTCTAAAGGCCTCTAAACAATAAAATGGCGAAGTCGCTTGTGGTGTTTGCGGATTAACAAAGCCCCAAAAAGTAATAACAGGTTTGCCATTAACAATATAAACAAACTGATTGCTAGGAAAGCGTATCGCCATCAAATTAGGTTCAAGGCTATCTGCGCTTTGTTTAGGATCATAGATAAGCCGACTAAAAAGTAGTTGGTCACCTTCTAAATTGGGGTTTCTAGATAATTTTTGACCTAATTCGATAACTTTGTTTTCAAAATCTTTAAGCAAAACTAAGGCAGATTCTTTTTCTGATTCACTAGCTGATGTCCAAGGAACAATATCATATTCCCCATCAGGTGAGTCTGAATCGAAAGGGATATACCAATCAACAATATTACCCTGATCATTACGTTGTGGGATAGCTAAACAATCTGAGTATTGACGCCCTAATTTGACTCGAAACATTTCTCGAATTTGAGAAGCAACAAGATAAGCTGCTTTACCATCATGCCCGAGCATTTTAAAATCTTTTATATCACCACTTCGGAGTAATGTGTTTGCCATATATTTCCTGATATTCCTTTAAATTACTTATATTTTTTGTAATTATTATTTAATTAAATCAATTCTATCAGAAATAGCAAGTTGTTGTCATTGTTAACCCAAAAGATAATATGATTTTTTTGTCATATTTAATTCTTTATAATGATTTAAGCTATAAATATTCAATTAATTAATGACTAAATTGTTAAATTAGACCTCAAAAACCCCGTTCCTCAACTTTTTTTTGATTTTTGTTTTAAAAATTCTTCATCCGTTAACACTCGTAGTGGTTGCATATCACTTTCTCCTCTTATAACCAAAGAAGGATCAGAACGTAAACACGCACCTCCATAATGACCACCAACGGTGAAAGTACAAACTTGCAAATAACGATCATCAACTTTTGGCAAACACCATAATTCTTGATAAATATTTTCCTGTTTTGCAAATCGTCCAACAGTTTTATCCAACACTTGTTCATGACTACCAACTAACTCAATATCACTACCTCTTCGCCCGGCAATAGGCTTAATTGCGTAGCCTTTTTTGATTAAGTTGTCATTAAGTTCAAATGTAGATTCAAGCAAATAACGATGATTCGGAAATAGAGACCATAATACAGGTAAAATAGCTTTATTACTTGGGATTACAGTCCATAAAGGCTCAAAAACAGATACCTCAGGCCGCAGCAATACATCAATTAATCTAACCGCATTTTCAGGATGCCATGTTCGAATCGGCAATCCTGCTACTTGTGCTTCACTTTCTTGGCGTAATTGTTCAAGTACAGTTTCCCATGCCCACGTTTTCCAGACACAGGTAACTTGACGATCTTCATCATCAACTAAGCGTCCGCGTTTATCCCATCTTAACCCGGTTAGTCCTCGTAAAATTTTACTTTTAAATCCAGCTTGAGTCAGGGCCTTTTGCATAAATAGTGCATGATAATTTTCCTCATTGTCATTATCTTGCATAATGTGTACAAATGCTTTTGCGTCGCTATGCTTCCAACAACTAGCTAAAGCATTGAGTAATCCTGCACTCGGGTTTACCCCAACATTTAATTCGGCTTGGATTGCCCAATTTTCCAATATTTTTCCAGCTTCGGTATGACATGATGCAGAATCAGCATTGTATTCATAAACTTTAAAGCCTCTCTCATCCATACAAAAATCTAATCGGCCAGTGATCATTTGATAACGCCGTTGCTGCCAAGATAACCGAAGTCTAGGCCAAAGAATTTCAGGAATATTGAAATTGCATAATAAATTGTCATCTTTTAATACTTTATCTGTAGCATGTAAATACATTAAATGAAGTTCATTTGTGGCACGAATAAGTTCCTGTTCTGCACTTTCAGAAATAGTGAAATAGCGATATTGATCATCATGACTAATAGCATGGCCAGTTGCTGACACATAAGCGCTTTCTAACGGATCGTTTTCGTTTAGCCATTTGCCATCAAATTGACCATGATTTTCAATGTGTACGCTGTGGATATCAAGTAAGTGCTTATTAACTTCAGGTTGTGGTAGGCTATAAAGTGTATTATCTGTTTGAATCATCCAACCTAAAATTTTGGTATCATCAAAAGTATCATGTAAATAAAAACCATCATCAGATACGGTCATCTCCAACTCACGCGTCCATTGCTGACCAATAGGAAGTCGGGTATGGATAACATTTTGTTCCGCAATTCGAATTTTATTATCAAAAACTTCAGTAACAATAGCAACATGGCCTGTTCTATCAAATATACCGCCATCATCCCATATTAATAATGCTCCTGCTTCTGGCATTTTTTTACTGCCGTTAGCAAATGCTTGTAATGGTAAAATTGCTTCATTGATAACCTGGCGAAGAAACCTTAACGAGAAAATTTCATGTGCCATGCCAACATCAGTAAAAACAATACCATAATTTAAAAATAAAAATCTTCTGGCAAATTCAACACATTGCCACTTGTACCCCATATACTCATGACCAGAATAGCTTCGAAATGAAGCATCATTAGGAAATTGTTCAGGATCTAATGTTTCATAATCAGATGAATAAATTGCGACACCACCTGGTGCATAACCAAGTAATGTACCAAAAGGTTCTTTATTAGCGGATTGGGATGACATGTTATTTTAGCCTTTTAGAATAATAGTAAGGTAGGTTTTACTAAGCTATGTTAGAATTTGCTTATCATAGATCAAATTATAAGCTTTAAAAAGTGATGTTTATGGCTTGAAGAATAATAAATTGACTATATATATTAGCAAAAGTTAGTAGTTATATTGATAAAACGAGAAAAAGACTATTATGCAACAAACAAAATTAAATGAATTATTAGATTTCCCTTGTTCTTTCACTTATAAAGTAATGGGTGAAGCAAAACCTGAATTAGTTGATAAAGTGGTGTCAGTTATTCAGCGCCATGCGCCTGGAGATTATACACCGTCGATTAAACCAAGTAGTAAAGGTAATTATCATTCTGTTTCAATTACGATTAATGCAACACATATTGATCAGGTGGAAAGTTTATACAAAGAATTAGGTGAAATAGATATAGTGAGAATGGTTTTATAATTCTTTACTTTTTGGTAATTTTTTGCACAAAATAAGAGTCTTATAGTTGTAAATATGAGGCTCTTATATGAAACCAGAAACAATTGTTTTGCACGCAGGCTATACTCCTGAACCAACCACTCACTCCGTCGCTGTTCCCATATATCAAACGACATCTTATGCTTTTGATGACACACAACATGGTGCCGATTTATTCGATTTAAAAGTCGCGGGGAATATTTATACTCGAATAACAAATCCAACAAATGCAGTACTTGAAGCACGTGTTGCTGCTCTTGAAGGTGGTATAGGCGCTCTTGCGGTAGCATCTGGTATGGCGGCTATTACTTACGCAATACAAGCCATCACATTTGCTGGAGAAAATATTGTTTCAGTGTCTAAACTTTATGGTGGCACATATAATTTACTTGCTCATACATTGCCTAATTTTGGTATTACAACTAAATTTGCACCACACAATGACCTAAAAGCTATCGAAAACCAAATTGATGACAAAACTAAAGCCATATACTGTGAAAGTATAGGTAATCCGGCTGGTAACCTTGTTGATTTGACTGCACTTGCTGATATTGCCCATCGGCATGGTATACCATTAATTGTTGATAATACAGTTGCCAGCCCTGCCCTTTGCCGACCATTTGAATTTGGCGCTGATATAGTTGTACATTCATTAACTAAATATATCGGTGGGCATGGCAATAGTTTAGGTGGAATGATAGTTGATTCTGGTAAATTTCGTTGGAAAGATCATGCCGATAAGTATCCTATGTTAAACCAACCAGACCCTTCTTATCATGGCGTTTCTTATACTGAAAGCTTTGGTGATGCAGCTTATATTGCACGTTGTCGAGTAATACCTCTTAGAAATATGGGAGCAGCTTTATCGCCATTTAATACGTTCTTATTATTGCAAGGTCTTGAAACACTCTCTTTACGTATTGAACGTCACTGCCAAAATACACTTAAAGTTGCTAAGTATTTGGCTTCACATCCTCAAGTTGAGTGGGTCAATTATGCAGGGCTTATTGATCATCCTGAACATCATTTAGCCGTAAAACAAATGGATAATGGATTACCTGCCGGGATTTTGTCTTTTGGTATTAAGGGGGGAAAACAAGCTGGTGCAAAATTTATTGATGCCTTAAAATTGATTATTCGTTTAGTCAATATTGGCGATACGCGTTCATTAGCTTGTCACCCAGCATCAACTACGCATAGGCAACTCAATGATGAAGAATTGCAAAAAGCTGGTGTAAGCCAAGAAATGATACGTTTATCAATTGGTATTGAACATATCGATGATATTATTGAAGATTTAGAGCAAGCACTTAACTCTGCTAAATAATAAATTTGATAATATGAGGGATGAGTATCATCCCTCTTTTTAAAAATTAACCTAAAATTTTAGTTAATTCATTAGTCACAGCTGAAACAGCTTGTGTTCCATCAATGCGGTAATATTTAGTTCGCCCTTCTTTCGCTTCATGTTGATAATAGTTAACTAAAGGTTTAGTTAAATCATGATATTCAACAAGACGTTTACGAACAATCTCTTCATTATCATCTTTACGGATAGTCAATGGTTCACCCGTTACGTCATCAATATTTTCCACTTTCGGCGGATTATGACGAATATGATATACACGTCCTGAACCAGCATGAATACGGCGACCACTCATACGATCAATAATAACTTCATCAGGTACATCAAATTCAAGCACATAATCTACATTAATTCCGGCTTCTTTCATTGCATCCGCTTGTGGAACTGTGCGAGGAAAACCATCTAATAAAAAGCCTTTTTCACAGTCGCTTTGTGCAATACGCTCTTTAACTAAAGCAATAACTAACTCATCAGTAACAAGCTTACCATTATCCATAAGCTCTTTTGCTTGTAGACCTAGTGGGCTACCTGCTTTTACCGCTGCACGCAACATATCACCCGTTGAAATTTGGGGAATGCCATATTTTTGCATAATAAATTGAGCTTGAGTTCCTTTTCCTGCCCCTGGTGCGCCTAACAAAATAATTCGCATAAAATAACCTCTTATGGCTTTAAATATAAATTTCTATTCTGGTAAATAATGAAATATCACTTTACTGCTGGAGATTAAGCCATCAGTGTGACAAATGTAGTTTATAGCACCACAACCTTTAACTATTTGAGCACTTTGCTGACAAATTGGACAGATATACTGTTCTAGATAATGTTGCTTGCAATGAGGACAGTCATAATGTTGTGGCGACACAATGTCCATTTTATTATGGCATTTCGGACAAATACCTTCTTGCACCTCATCAATACTCTTTTTTGTTGTCATACGTTATTTACGCCCCCGTACATGTTTCATTAAACGACGACGTTTACGTTGTTGGGAAGCCGTCAAACTATTTTTTCGGCCTTCAAATGGATTTGCGCCTTCTTTAAATTGAATTCGTATTGGTGATCCCATAATTTTTAATGAGCGTCTAAAATAATTCATTAAATAGCGTTTATAAGAATCAGGTAAATCTTCAACCTGATTACCATGAATAACAACAATTGGTGGGTTGTATCCACCTGCATGAGCATATTTTAATTTTACTCGACGCCCTCTCACTAATGGTGGCTGATGGTCATCTTGTGCCATTTGCATGATTTTGGTTAATAATGCAGTATTAACACGACGTGTCGCACAATCATATGCTTCTTGGATTGAGTCAAATAAGTTTCCTACACCACTGCCATGAAGTGCAGATATAAAATGTAAACGAGCAAAATCGATAAAATCAAGCCGATCATCTAACGTCGTTTTTACTTGCTCTTTGATATCTTGTGATAAACCATCCCACTTATTGACTGCAATAACAAGTGAGCGCCCACTATTAATAATGAAACCAAGCAAGGACAAATCTTGATCAGATATGCCTTCTCGGGCATCTATTACTAAAATAACAACATTAGCATCTTCTATCGCTTGCAGGGTTTTAATAACAGAGAATTTTTCAACGGTTTCTGTTACTTTACCTCGTTTACGAACTCCCGCTGTATCTATCAAGATATATTCACGATCATCACGCGTCATGGGGATATAAATACTATCGCGTGTTGTGCCGGGCATATCATAAACGACAACCCTCTCCTCACCTAAAATTCGATTAGTTAGTGTTGACTTACCTACATTTGGTCTTCCAACAATAGCAACTTTGATTGGCTGGTTGATGAGTGAGTCAGCTTCATCTTCAATGTCATCATAAGATTCAGGAAGCTCTTCATCTTCTGAATCATTTGATATGATTTCATGCTGATCATCTTCAAAATGGAAAATAGGATCGAGTACAGTTTCAATTAAAACATTTACACCACGACCATGACTTGCTGCAATCGGATGAATGTCCCCTAATCCTAAACTATAAAAATCAGATATTGCGCTATCTGCATCAATACCATCAATTTTATTAGCAACTAAAAATGTTGCTTTTTCACGAGCGCGAAGATGCTTAGCAATTGCATGATCAGCAGGCATAGCACCAGCTCTTGCATCAACTAAAAAAAGGACAATGTCTGCTTCTTCAATTGCTTGTAGGGATTGTTCCGCCATAAAGCTTTCAACCCCATCTTCGGTGCCATCAATACCACCAGTATCAATGACTATATATTCATGCCCTTTGATTTCTGCTCGTCCGTATTTACGGTCACGAGTTAATCCCGGAAAATCAGCTACTAAGGCGTCTCGAGTTCGAGTTAATCGATTGAATAAAGTCGACTTTCCTACATTCGGACGACCAACTAGTGCGACAACAGGTACCATATTTTTTCTCTAATTACCTTAATTTTTTGTGAATGCGTAAATATCACCATTTTTAGCTTGGACAATAACTTTATTGTCGACAACTAATGGTTTCGAAATCAATCCACTACTACTAACTTGTGTTTTAGCAACGACTTCACCGTTATCTTTACTTAACCAATATAGATAACCTTCAAAATCACCAAGAACAATATAGTTTTCATATAAAACAGGATCGGTTAATTGACGATGTAACAAATCAGCTTGAGTCCATAGTACTGTACCACCATTTTTGCTGACCGCTTGTACATTATCATCTTGATCTACAACAAATAAATGTTGACTATCAACTGCAAAACTATGCGTAGACCCCATCTCTTTACGCCATACAATCTGACCATTACTTAAGTCAAGTGCTACAACATTACCATTGTACCCAATTGCATAAGCTAAATTACCTTCGATAACAGGGGTTGAATCAACATCATTCAATTTTGCAATTTCAGTTGATCCACTAGGTTGTGAAATACGTTGTTGCCAAATCAGTTGTCCATCGTTTAAGTAGTAAGCATTTACATGACCAGTATCATCACCAAGTATTGCTGCACCATGTGCAATTGTTGGGGTAGAATTACCTCTTAATGAAAGAGGTGGAACTTCAAGCATTACATCCCATACATCCTCGCCGGTATTACGATTCAAAGCTTGTAAATTACCACTTGCGGTATAAACAATGAGTTTATCTTCTGAAGAAATAGGACGAGCAAGTACTTCGCCTTTTACTGGTTTTTCCCAAATAACATTACCATCATTACGATCTAAAGCATATACAACAGCACGTTCACTACCAACATATACATATTTATCATCAGCACTTACACCGCCAGAAAATAGCGCTGTTTTGCTGCTAAATAATGTACTTTTTGATAAATTTTTATCCCATATTGTATGACCATTTAATAGATCAATAGCTTTAACTTGTCCGCTTCGGCTAGCAGCATAAATAGCATTATCATAATTAATAGGACCTAATAATGAATAAATATGTGTATTGCCTGATGTACTATTTCGCCATACTTCTTTTATTGAAAATTGGTTACTTACTTTCGGCGAAGGTGATACTTGTACTATCTCTTCTTCTCCACCAAACAATGAACATCCAGCAAGTGAAAACATAAAAACACTAATAGAAAGACATTTTGTTAACTTCATTGTATAAACCCTTATATCAGGATAAATTAATTTTTATTTTCTTGCGCTGCATTTACGTTAGCTTCTGCTTCTTGCTCTGCTTTATCTTTGGCGGCTTGAGCTTCTTGTTCAGCTTGTTGCTTATCTTTAAGATATTGAGCCTGATTTAACTTCATTTTGATATTTTTATCTAACTGTTCTGTAGGCAATGAAGCTTTAGAATAATTTTCCCCTGATTGATCAGCTGGAGCAGGAGCTAATGCAACATTATAAGCCGCAACAGCTTCAGCATAATTATTCAATTTCATATAGGCATCACCACGAATATCATTAACTACAGGTACCCAACTTTTTTCAGTTACCTTATTTAAGGTCGCTAAAACATCCTGATAACGTTCAAGTTGATATTGTATTTTTGCAATACGAATATAACTGATTGATTTAATAACTTCTGAATCAGTTTTACTTAATGAATCAGTGAGTAACTTTTCAGCTTTTGGATAATCTTTCAATTCTTCAACGTAAAATTTAGCTGCTTTTAAATTAGCAAAAACACTATAAATAGTATTATCACTCTCCGCGAAAGAGACTAATTCATTTACTGAATCTGGATTATTTTTGTCTAAATTAGCTATTAATTGTTCATACCGTTCGGAAGATTCAATCGTTTTTTCTAATTTGTAAGATTGCCAGTAACGCCAGCCATAAAAAGCTAATAATCCAATTACTATAACTGCAACAATGATTTTCCACGTTTTAGCAAGAAATTCTTTTATCTCTGAAACTTGTTCTTCGCCAGATAATTGATAACTCACGTTTTTCTCCTATTTTCCTTAACTTACAATATTGCCAAACACGTTTGAACAATCTCTTTTTGTGCAACTTCAACTTGTTCGCCTGTTTGTAAATTTTTAATTGTTACTGTTTGATTGGCAATTTCATTTTCGCCAATGATTACAGCTATTTTAGCACCTAATTTGTCAGCTTTGGCAAATTGTTTCTTAAAATTACTACTACCGTAATTTGTAACAATTCTTCTATCAGGTAAACCATCACGTAATGTTTCCGCCGTTCTTTGTGCAGCAGATATTGTTTGCTCATCACCAGAAGATATCATATAAATATCAATCGAGTTGTCACGATTTAAAGAAGGGTTAACCGCTTGTACAAGCAATACTAAACGCTCAACTCCCATGGCAAAACCTACAGCAGGGGTTGGTTGTCCACCAAGCTGACTAACAAGCCCATCATAGCGCCCTCCACCACACACGGTACCTTGAGCTCCTAAACTGGTAGTAACCCATTCAAAAACAGTTCGATTATAATAATCTAAACCACGAACTAATCTTTGATTAATATTATATTTTATTCCTGCGTTGTCCAATAAATGACATAACCCATCAAAATGATTTTTAGATTCTTCATCTAAATAATCAAATAATTTTGGCGCCTGATTAAGCAATTCTTGTACAACAGGATTTTTTGAATCTAACACACGTAATGGATTAGTATACATTCTACGTAAACAGTCTTCATCTAATTTATCTTTATGTTGTTCTAAGAAGCTAACTAACGCATTACGGTAATTGGATCTAGCTTCAACTGAACCAATTGAATTGAGTTCAAGTGTAGTATGCTTTTCAATACCAAGAGCTTTCCAAAAACGAGCGGTTAATAATATAAGCTCTGCATCAATATTCGGTCCTTCAAGGCCAAATACTTCAACACCAAATTGGTGGAATTGGCGATAACGCCCTTTTTGAGGTTTTTCATAACGAAATGCAGGCCCTAAATACCATAAGCGCTGCTCTTGATTATAAAACAGACCATGTTCAATTCCTGCACGAACACAACCTGCTGTAATTTCCGGGCGTAGAGTGAGACTTTCATCATTACGGTCGTTGAAAGTATACATTTCTTTTTCAACGATATCTGTCACTTCACCAACTGCTCGTTTAAATAATCCAGTATCTTCAACAATTGGGGTTCTAATTTCATTATAACCGTAACTATTTAGCACACCTTTGACAATTTTTTCAATTTGTTGCCATGTTGCACTATCACTCGGGAGTAAATCATTCATTCCCCGTATTGATTGGATTTTTTTTTCAGTCATATTTTTATTCGCTATCTAATAAGATTATAGTTCAGTGGTTGCTATTCTATTTTTCAAAATTAAGGCTTTAGCCCGTATTTTAGCTTCCAACTCATCTATCATTTTTTCATTATCTATACGCCCTATGCGCACACCATCTTCATAAAAACCGCTTTTATTGTGCCCACCAGCAACACCCATTGTGGAAGCTAACGCTTCACCTGGACCATTAACAACACAGCCAATAATAGAGACATCCATCGGTGTTATAATATCTTCAAGTCGTTGCTCTAGCGTATTAACGGTACTAATTACATCAAATTCTTGTCTTGAACAAGTTGGACAAGCAATGAAATTAATCCCTCTAGATCGGATACGTAAAGATTTCAAAATATCAAATCCAACTTTGACTTCTTCCGTCGGATCGGCAGCAAGTGAAACTCTTAATGTATCGCCGATACCTTCAGATAGCAATAAACCGAGCCCAATTGCTGATTTTACAGCACCTGTACGAATGCCTCCGGCTTCAGTTATTCCTAGATGTAAAGGCTGCTTAATTTGTTTTGCCAATAATCGATACGAATCAACTGCGGTAAAAACATCTGACGCCTTAACACTTACCTTAAATTGATCAAAATCAAGCCTATCAAGAATATCTACATGGCGCATCGCAGACTCAACTATCGCTTCTGGTGTTGGTTCACCATACTTTTCTTGGATATCTTTTTCTAGCGAACCTGAATTAACACCAATACGTATTGGAATATTTTTATCTTTAGCACAATCAACTACTGAACGAATTCTCGATTCATTACCAATATTACCAGGATTAATCCTTAAACAATTAACACCATATTCAGCAACTTTTAAAGCTATTCGATAATCAAAGTGAATATCGGCAATCAAGGGAACTTTTACTTGTTGCTTAATAAATTTAAATGCTTCAGCAGCATCCATCGTTGGAATAGAAACGCGCACAATATCAACACCAACACGCTCAAGCGTTTGGATTTGAGCTACTGTTTTCTCTACATCTGTTGTTCGTGTATTGGTCATGGATTGGACAGCAATAGGAGCTCCACCTCCAATGGGCACATCACCGACATAAATTCGGGTAGATTCTCTCCTAACAATTGGTGATTCTTGATGACTCATAAGATGCCTAATCACATTACAAAATAACTAGGTCGCGATCTTAACAAGATTTGGGGCAAATGTCTGTATGTGAATTCGAAAATTTGCTAACTGTTAACGCGATCAGAAGCCCCAGGAGAAATATAATGGCTAACTTCAACGTAATTATTTTTGTTTTGACAGGTAGCGTAATATAATCCAATACCTAATAACAAAATAAAAATGAATAAAGTAATAAAGATAATCTTTTTACTATGACTTTTTTTATTATCTATTGATTCGAGTTTGAAAGGTTGTTTTACTGAATATTGCTTTGCTAATGCCTCAAGATAAGGTTGATATTCTTCACTAGGTAAACCAACAATTTTTGCATAGTTTTGAATATAGCTTTTAACAAGAACATAAGGGGCATGGACTAACTGATTATTTTCTATTTCTGAAATAACTTGAGTTCTAACATGAATTTGAGCAGAAATATCTTTTTGGGTTAAGCCCTTGTTATCCCTTAAATCGGAAAGAATCTTACCCAACGTAATATTATTTTCCATCATTTTCTCTTATTTTGCCTTCCATTAGTTTACACAACTTTAACTTATTTTTACATAATTTTATATATTTTTACATATTTCAAAAATTAATCAATCCTTTTTGCATTAAACCACTGTTTTGGCGTCTCAATTTCATTTTGTGCAGCGACTAATTGTAATTCATATTCATTTTGTTTTAATGTCTCAAGCATAACAGCATAAACTGCAGAGGTAGTATGTTCGAAAGCTTCGACCATTGATTTACCAAGCATTATATTTGCTAAAAATAGCCCGCTAGTCACATCGCCAACACCTACTGGTTGCTTAACACCAAAATCGACTAAGGGACGATCAATATGCCAAGCTTCATCCATAGTTACAAGCAACATTTCAAAACGATCTTTTTGATAACCTGCTCGACTTAAGTGTTTAACTAATAAAACTTTAGGTCCTTTTTGACAAATTGAGCGACAGGCTAAAATTGCTTCATTAACATTACTGATTGGTTGTTTACCATTAAGTTCCTCTAGCTCTAAGATATTTGGAGCCATCATATCTGCAATAGGCAAAGCGGTATTACATAAAAATTCGGATACACCTGGCGCAACAAAACAACCTTTTTCAGGATGTCCCATTACCGGATCACAAAGATAAATTGCTTCAGGATTTACTGCCTTTACTTTCTTAACTATGTCGATGATTGCATTACCTTGCTCTGGAGATCCCATATACCCACTTAATACAGCATTACATCGGTCTAATTCCCCAATAGCATTAATTCCTTCAGCAATATCTACCAAATGAGATGCTGACATTACCGATCCAGTCCATTGACGATACTGGGTATGATTTGAAAATTGAACCGTATTTAGAGGCCAAACATTCACACCCAAACGACGCATTGGAAATACAGCTGCACTATTACCTGCATGACCAAATACAACATGAGACTGAATCGATAAAATATTTTTCATGAAATCATCTCCAAATGAGTAAGCAGTAGTATTTTTTACCTCGACGCAATAATGTATAACGATTAAAGAGTTTATCACTACTAGAAAAACGATAATCTGTTGTGGAATTACGTTCACCATTAACAGAAATAGCATTTGATTCAATCATTGTTCTTGCCTGACCTCTTGAAGGTGCAAAATCTGCATTAACGATTGCTTGTTGCAAATCTAGCTCTTCTTCAACAGCCAATGTAGGCATACCATCTTGAGCTAACTGCTCAAAATCAGCTTCAGATAAGTCAGTTAACTTACCAGAAAATAAACTTTCAGTGATACGTTTCGCTGCGGTTAAGCCATCTTCGCCATGAACTAAACGAGTAACTTGCTCAGCAAGTACATATTGAGCTCTAGGGGCTAAGCCACTATTCTTATCCTCTTCTTCCAATGCATCAATTTCTTCCAATGACATGAATGTAAAGAATTTAAGGAAACGATAAACATCGGCATCAGCAGTATTAATCCAAAATTGATAAAATTTATACGGGCTGGTTTTTTTAGGATCTAACCATACTGCACCGCTTTCAGTTTTACCAAATTTGGTTCCGTCCGATTTAGTAATTAATGGTACGGTTAAACCATAAACTTGTTTTTGATGTAAACGACGAGTTAAATCGATACCTGCGGTAATATTACCCCATTGATCAGAACCACCTATCTGTAACACGACATTATGTGCTTTGTTTAGGCTTGCAAAATCATAAGATTGTAACAAGCTATAAGAAAACTCAGTAAATGAAATACCTGACTCATCGCGGTCAATACGTTGCTTAACAGATTCTTTATTAATCATTGAATTGACGGAAAAATATTTACCAATGTCCCGTAAAAAAGATAAAACATTCATGCCACCAAACCAATCATAGTTATTGGCTACAATAGCTGCATTATCACCACATTCAAAATCCAAAAACGGCGATACTTGTTGTTTGATTTTCTCACTCCATTCAATAACAGTATCTTCAGTGTTAAGCTTACGTTCAACTGCTTTGAAGCTTGGATCCCCAATTAGTCCTGTTGCACCACCAACTAATGCAATTGGTTTATGACCAGCCAATTGAAAACGTTTTAAACAAAGTAATGGAACTAAATGACCAAGATGCAAACTGTCAGCTGTTGGATCAAAACCACAATATAGCGCAATAGGATTTTTTTCGATTAATTCCATTAGCGCGTTTTCATCAGTAAGTTGAGCAATAAGCCCACGCTCTTGCAGTTGTTTGATCACATTTTTTGTCATGATATTTTACCTATTAACGTTTCTATTCTATTTAATTACATTTATTTATTATGATATCTTTTATACGCTTGTTCAAAATGATCTTCGACTATTTCATTTGGTTTTTTGTCTAATAAACTAAAAATAACTATTGCTATTGACGCAAATAAAAAACCTGGAATCAAGGAATACAAATTAAACCAATTGAAATTTATCCAAAGTAAAACGGTAATTGCTCCCGTTATCATTCCTGCTAGTGCACCATTGCGAGTCATTCGAGCCCAGAAAACCGAAAATACAACAATAGGGCCAAATGCCGCTCCAAATCCTGCCCAAGCATGACTGACTAAATCAAGCACACTGTTATTTGGGTTTATTGCGAGTAAAATAGCAATAACTGAAACTAATAAGACCATAACACGCCCAACCCAAACTAATTCTCGTTGTTTAGCCTTTGGTCTGATAAATGCTCGATAGAAATCTTCAGTTAATGCACTTGAACAAACTAATAATTGGCAACTTAGGGTACTCATTACTGCAGCTAAGATAGCTGCAAGCAAAATACCTGCAATCCACGGATTAAAAAGTAATTTAGATAATTCGATGAAAATACGTTCATGCTTACCATCATCAATTAAATAAGCTAAATTTGGATTGTTAGCAAAAAAAGCTATACCAAAGAAACCAACTGTAATAGCACCGGCTAAACACAAAATCATCCATGTCATACTAATTCGACGAGCGTTTTTCATTACTTCGTGTGAATCAGCAGCCATAAACCTTGCTAAAATATGGGGCTGACCAAAATAACCAAGTCCCCATCCTAATAAAGAGATAATGGCAATAAAATCCATATGTGAAAAGATGTTTGTGTAATCGGGATTTAATGATTGAATATTAGCCAACGCATCTGAAAAACCCCCAGCATTTATCATAACCATGATTGGGGTTAAAATTAATGCAAACATCATTAAACTAGCTTGAATAGTATCTGTCCAGCTGACCGCTAAAAAACCACCGATAAAAGTATAAGCAATGGTTGCACCTGCACCAGCAAGCATAGCCCAGCCATAACTAAGGCCAAATGTACTTTCAAATAATTTAGCGCCAGCAACTACACCAGAAGCACAATAAATCGTGAAAAAGATTAAAATTATTACTGCCGAAATAATTCTTAGTAATGAGCTGTTATCATCAAATCGACGAGAAAAATAATCAGGTAAAGTTAATGAATTATGATTTATTTCAGTAAAAACTCTTAGCCTACCCGCAATAAGAAGCCAATTTAAATAAGCACCAATTATTAAACCTATTGCAATCCAACTTTGTGAAATACCAAATAAAAAGACTGCACCCGGCAATCCCATTAATAACCAACCACTCATATCAGAAGCACCAGCAGAAAGTGCAGTCACTACACTACCGATACGTCGCCCACCTAATATGTAATCACCAAAATTTCGCGTTGCACGGAATGCAAAAAAACCGATAGCAATCATTCCTAATATGTAAACAGCAAAGGTGACAATCATTGGTAATGACATTTTTATAATAAACCTTGAATGATGAAATTAAAAAATAGTTGGCTAGCTTACCACAAAAAGCCAATGCTAAAAAGCAGGTGATTTCTGCAGATAAATGTTAAATAAAAAAGAAAAAACAATTCAAAAGTAAAAATATTTTATTATTTTCCAATAGATAGATTTTTAATAGTCTTAACTTTTATAAAAACTCAATAGATCCTACGGTTAAATCTAAAATAAAAGTATATAATATTAATTAACCATCTTATGTTTATAATATATTGTGAAACAATCAACACGAATACAAATTTTAGAAAGACTAAAAGATCATATTAAAGATCCTACAACCGAATTGGTGTATCAAACACCGTTCGAGCTACTTATTGCCGTTGTGCTTTCAGCCCAAGCTACAGATGTTAGTGTTAATAAAGCTACAAAACCGTTATTTGCGATTGCAAACACTGCAGAGCAAATTTTAGCGTTAGGCGTCGATAAATTAAAAGATTATATTCGCACAATAGGTTTATATAATAGTAAAGCTGAAAACATTATTAAAACTTGTCAGATTTTGGTTGATAAATATCAAGGACAAGTCCCCGAAAACTTTGATTCATTAATTGCTCTACCTGGTGTGGGTAGAAAAACAGCCAACGTTGTGTTAAATACAGCTTTCGGCTGGCCAACTATTGCGGTCGATACACATATATTTAGGGTAAGTAATCGAACTGGTTTTGCTCCAGGTAAAACCGTTGAAGCAGTTGAAGAGAAGTTACTGAAAGTGGTACCAAAGGAGTACAAAATAAATTGTCACCATTGGTTAATATTACATGGTAGATATACGTGTATTGCTAGAAAACCTCGTTGTGGATCTTGTGTTATTGAAGATTTGTGTGAATTTAAAGAAAAAGTTTATCCAGAGTAAGAATCAATGCCGAATAAATTTATATTAGATCATGAAGACATAGACTTGTTTAAAAATAGTATTGGTAAAACCAAACAGCTCAAACAAGATACTGTGATTCATAAACCTCAAAAACGATCTCAAAAGCTAATAGAAAATCAAAAAATTCAACATGAAAAAGTAAATAATGAATTTTACTTTTCTGATGATTACCAACCTCTATTACAAGAAGATCCGATTCGTTATAGTCGTGAAAACTCAGATCCTAATGAATTGAAAAAATTACGACGTGGATTTTATGCACCTGAATTCTTTTTAGATTTACATGGATTAACTCTGCAAGAAGCGAAAAAAGAAATAGCAGCATTAATCGCCGTTTGTTTAAAAGAAAATGCCAATTGCGCTTGCATCATGTATGGGCACGGTAAAAACATATTAAAAAAACAAACCCCAATGTGGTTAGCCCAGCATCCTAATATCATTTGTTTTCATCAAGCACCGAAAGAATTTGGCGGCAGTGCAGCATTACTTATTTTATTTGATACCATCAATAACTAAAAAATAAATTTTAAATATATAAGGAATAAAAAATGAAATTATTAAAAAAAATAAAACATGTTTATTTATTTCTAATACTTGCTATCTTTATAACTGCATGTGGCGGACTTGATGCAATTCCTTCAGAAAAAAGTAACTATATTGGCAAATGGCAAGGTGAATATATGGTGATAACTATCACTAAAGACGCCAAAGTTAGTTACAATTATAAAAAAGATGGGGTAACTAAAAGCGTTGAAGGGCCGATACAAGAATTTATTGGTGATGATTTTAAAGTAGGGGTTTTAGGTTTAAATTCTTTATTCAAAGTAAGTAAGCCTCCTTATTTTGAGGACGGTCAATGGAAAATGGTCATTGATGATCAATTAGTTATCAAAACATCGTATTTTTAATCACTTTAAAATAAAAAAGCCAGCATAGTTGCGCTAGGCTGGCAAACATTGGAAGCAATGTGAGCAATGTCATACTTTTTCAGAAGTCTTGCGACGCTCTAATCAAGTACACCTTAATGATAATAATTCTCATTATTAAAAGCAAGCGTTTTTTTGACTTTTTTCAAAAAATAAAAGAAAAATGTAAACCACCAATTTTTTTTAATATGAAATCATTGTGTTAGCTTTAGAATAATAGAGAGGAATACAGGGCTATGTCACCCTGTATTTTTGTAATGGTGATTTTTTAGTTGATAATTTGAAGTGATAAGTTTAACTTATTTTAGGTTATTACTATTTTTGATAGATAAATTCAACCCCTTCTTCGTCACTGTCATCCCAATCATCAAAATCATCGTCATCAAAAGCCTCATCCATCGCTTGTTGGTGATAATCATCCCACATAAATTCAACTTTTTCTGCTGCCGTTTCTGCTTCTTCTGTTTCACGAGGATGCGCATTCATGTAGTCCATTAGATCCCAACATAAAGCTTTTACCCCTTCATGATTAACTGCTGAAATCACATAATATTTATCATTCCAGTCGAGTGCTTTTGCAATTTCTGCTGCACATTTGGCACTTTCTTCTTCACCCAATACATCCATTTTATTGAAAACTAACAAGCGAGGTTTATTGGCTAATTTTTCACTATATTGGTGAAGTTCTTGAATAATAACTTTAGCATTTTCAATTGGATCTGATTCATCAATTGGTGCAATATCAATTAGATGAACTAAAATCCTACAGCGTTCTAAGTGTTTTAAAAAACGAATACCAAGTCCTGCGCCATCCGATGCTCCTTCAATCAACCCTGGAATATCAGCAACAACAAAACTCTGCTCATTATCCATTCTAACTACCCCTAAACTAGGTACTAAAGTTGTAAATGGATAATCAGCGACTTTCGGTTTTGCTGCTGAAACTGAACGAATAAACGTTGATTTACCTGCATTAGGCAAACCTAACATACCAACATCAGCTAATAGTAAAAGTTCTAGTAGCACATCACGTTTTTCACCCGGCGTACCATCAGTCTTTTGTCTTGGTGCGCGATTCACTGATGATTTAAAACGTGCGTTACCAAGCCCATGAAAACCACCTTTAGCCACAAGGACTTTTTGTTGATGATGAGTTAGATCACCAATAATTTCACCAGTATATTTGTCAGTGATACGAGTCCCAACAGGTACTTTAACGGTAATATCTTTACCTCGCTTGCCGGTACAATCAGAACCTTGTCCATTTTGACCACGTTCAGCGCGATAGTTCTTTTCAAATTGAAAATCCACGAGTGTGTTTAGATTTTCATCGGCAATAAAAAATACATCGCCACCATCTCCACCATCGCCACCATCAGGACCACCTTTAGGTATATATTTTTCACGACGGAAACCAACACAACCATTGCCACCGTCACCAGCTTCCACTCGAATTGAAGCTTCATCTACAAATTTCATTATTTGTCCTCTTTTTTCGGTTAATCAGCCAGCCCTTTCTAGGTTGCCATAAATGATGTCCAACTGTTGCAAACATTGCACCTGCTACAACAGATACCGCGCCAATATAACCTATAATATTTAAATATTGCATTACAAACTTTTCTGGCCATAGTAAAGCAAATAAATCTGAGAAAATCAGTGCAAAAAGTGGTGTCAGTGTTGTTATAGCACTTACTTGCGCAGCTTGCCAACGCTCCATTGCCATAACTAAAGCACCATAAGCAATAATGGTATTTAAACCACAAAAAATAATTGCAAACAATTGACTAAAATCAGCATTAGCAATTTTAGTCGGCGATGCTAGAGGCCATAAAAAGATACTACATATAAGATAAATCAACCAAAGTAGCTGCTCTGCTCTTAATTTTCTTAATAATACTTTTTGCGCTAATGCATAACATGCCCATGATATAGAGGCTAATAAGGCCAGCCACACACCTATACCATATGAAGACATATTGGCAAAGAGATCTGCTAGATTTTCATTAAAAAATAGCGCTAAACCAATTAACAATATAGTAATACCAATAATTTGTGTTGGTCTTAATTTCTCTTTGAAAATAAAAGCACTAGAAATCATAAATATGACAATGCCAGTTTGCCCAACAACTTGAGCTGTAGTTGCAGATAAATACTGAACAGCTGTAGCAAAAAGCGCAAAATTACCTAATAAACCAAATCCGGCAATCATTAATAGAATAAAACGGCGTCGTTTTTTAAACATCATCAAATTAGGAAATTGTTTTTTATAAGCCAACCAAAGCGTTATACCTACTGCTGATATACTTAAGCGTGACCAAGCTAACGTTAATGGATCAATAACAACTAATGCATATTTCATAGCAATTGGCACGAGTCCCCACATCACTGACGTCAACATGGCTAGCGCAAAACCTAATTTAACATTTTGCTGTTTTATCATAATGAATTAATTTATATAAATTTCAAGAAATGAAAAAAGCCCCACAATAACTGTGAGGCTTCTATAACTTATGAACCGCTGGTTTATTAGCTGTTAGCAACTACACTAACATAACGGCGGTTTTTAGGTCCTTTAACTTCAAACTTAACTTGTCCATCAACTAACGCGAATAGGGTATGATCACGACCACAACCTACATTAGTACCTGGGTGGAATTGAGTTCCACGTTGACGAACTAAAATATTACCAGCAAGAACTTCTTGAGAACCATAACGTTTAACACCTAAACGTTTACTCTGGGAATCACGACCATTACGTGATGAACCACCAGCCTTCTTATGTGCCATTGTTCGATACTCCTATTAAGCGATTGCAGTGATCTTCACATCAGTGAACCACTGACGGTGACCTTGTTGTTTACGATAGTGTTTACGACGACGGAATTTAACAATTTTCACTTTCTCGCCACGACCGTGCTCAACAATCTCTGCTTTAACTGTTGCACCTTCAACAAACGGAGCACCAACTTTGATGTCTTCACCATTTGCTACCATTAAAACTTTATCGAAAACAACTTCTGCACCTGTTTCGACTTCAATTTTTTCCAAGCGAACGACTTGTCCTTCGCTAACTCGGTGTTGTTTACCACCACTTTGGAAAACTGCGTACATACTTAACTCCGCAATAAAAAGCAGACGATTCCTGATTTAACATATATGTCTGCATTGATTAATCTTATAGGGCGTGAATTTTACGCAAAATTTATGCTTGTTGCAAGCGCTGTTTAATAAAAGATCGCAAAAAGTCATAAAAAAGATCTTTGATCAACGGTTTTCACGATACAATAGAGCTAAATTATTATTTATTTAAACAATATTTAACACAAAAATATTGAGTATCGATATGCTAAAAAGAAAATTTCGCTACAGTGCATCTATTTTAAATCGTTTAACACTTTTAATGTTTTCTTTAGGTGCCATGGCGTTATTAGCTTTGTTTTTATCAATACAAGTAGCTAATGATACTAAAGGCAGTGCTTATATGATAAACCAATTGGGTTTAATTAGGATGAAAAGCTATCAATTTTTAGCCATGATCCCGATTGAAAAAAAGGACTATGATCGACTTAATATTTTTAATGATATTCCGTCTTCTGAGCAATTAAAATTATTTGAACGTTACCATTTAATTGATGAGCTTAACCAATTACAGTCTCAATGGATAACTGATATTGTCCCCAAAATTAAACAAGCAAACAGTATAGATGAAATAAAAAATGAAATTGATAAGTTTGTAACTCAGACCGATAAATTAGTCCATCAAATTGATCAAAAAACAGAAAATCAAATCCATTATATATCACAATTGCAATTTGTTTTTATCATTCTTATTGTTCTATTTCTTCTTGCGCAAATTTACTATTTACGTCGTTATCTTCTTGCGCCTTGGCGCAAATTAATTAATATGGCTGAATCTATTTCGCAACATAACTTTAGCCAACGATTTAACAGTAAGAAAAGTAAAAAGAACGAATTTGATTTATTGGGGCAAGCCTTCAATGAAATGGCAGAACAAATTGAATTGCAGTACCAATTATTAGAAGAACGTGTCACAGAAAAAACTGCCGAATTACAACAAATCAATAAAATATTGTCGTTTCAGTATCAAGCTATAAAACAACTGCACACATCAGATCCATTATGTGAACGCTTTTTAATTATACTCCGCCAGCTTGAGGAATTAGTGCCATTAACACAGTTTCAAATTCGTTTTTATGAGTCGGATAATATAGAACATTATCAACAAATCAGCTATGCCAACCAACAAAGACTACCTTATTGCCAAAATTCAGAATGTAACGCTTGCCTTATTCCATCAAAATCTTATCAAGAAAATGGATTTCAACGTTATTGGTATCTTCAAGAAAAAGGTGAAAAATTTGGTATTTTATTTGCTCTACAACCATCAACAATGCATCTAAGTGCAGAACAAGAAAATTTAATTACAGCCTTAGTCGAGCAAATGACGACAGCACTAATGCTTGATAGGCAAATAGAACAACAAAAACAATATCTATTAATGAAAGAGCGCTCAGCAATGGCCAGAGAGTTACATGACTCTATAGCACAATCTCTTTCTTGTTTAAAAATTCATCTTAGTTGCTTACAAATGCAACCAGATTTAACCTCACAAACAAGTAGTGATTTGCTAGCTATTATGCGTACAGAAGTTAATATTACTTATTCTCAATTAAGAGAATTAATAACTTCTTTTCGTTTACGACTTAATCAAACCGGTTTTTATGCCAGCTTAATGGAATTGATCGAAGAATTTAATCAAAAATTGAAATTTAAAATACAAGCTGAATATCAACTACCTCTCAATGTCATTAAGAGCAAATATGCATTCCATCTATTGCAATGTGTACGCGAATCTTTAAATAATATTTATAAACATGCTAATGCAACACAAGTTAAAATAAGTTTAACTATTGATGATAATCAGATTATTAGTGTCAGCATAAAAGATAATGGTATTGGTTTACAAAATAATGCTAATCAAGATAATCATTATGGATTAATAATTATGCGTGATAGAGTTGAAATATTAAATGGCAATTTAACCATTAATAGTAAGCCTAATCTAGGCACTGAGATTGTAATAACGTTTAAAGCAACTACAATGATCCCATTTAAAATGATAGAAGAATAACAAATGGAACAAGTTAAAAGTTCAATATTACTTATTGATGATCATCCCATGTTAAGAAATGGGGTTAAGCAACTTATAAAAACAATCAATAATTTTGAGGTTATCGGTGAAACAGGCTCTGGCTTAGAAGGGGTTATGCTTGCAGAAACACTTGATCCGGACATTATTTTATTAGATATCAATATGAATGATGTCAATGGATTAGAAATCTTGCGTTATTTACGAGAAAAAAATATTTCTGCACGAATCATTATATTTACTGTATCAGATGCAAAAGAAGATATCATTACTGCTATCAAAACCGGTGCTGATGGCTATTTATTAAAAGATATGGAACCGGAAAACCTTCTGAAAGCATTAATAGATATTTCTGAAGGCAAAATCACCATGGATGAAGCAATTTCACCTATTATTCTTGATTATATGCGTCATGGTGGAGGCACGACTACAAATCAGTCCCATAATATTAATTTACTCACACCAAGAGAACGAGAAATATTTAATTTATTAGTTCAAGGATTATCAAATAAATTAATAGCGAAAGAGTTAGATATTGTCGAAAACACAGTAAAAGTCCATATAAAAAGTATATTTAAAAAATTAAATTTTAAATCAAGAATGGAAATGACTGTATGGTATTTACAAAGTAAAGAATAGCTAGTACTAATTATGCCATTCTTCACTTTATCTAACATTAAAGTTTAGAAAACCAATTTAACTTTTTGCGTAATGCAACTACACGTCCAATAATAATTAAACTAGGACTACAAGCATGTAATGCAAGTTGAGTAAGATCACATAATAATCCCTCTACAACTTTCTGATTGGCTTTTGTACCTTCTTCTACTATAGCCACAGGTATATTACTATCCATACCATGTTTAATTAATTGTGTTTTAATATTTTCTGCTTGTGATAACCCCATATAAAAAACGAGAGTCTGTTTTTCAGCAGCTAAACTTTGCCAATCCAAATGAGTGCCATCTTTCAAATGACCCGTAATTAAACGAACACTATGAGCATAATCACGATGAGTTAATGGTATTCCACTATAAGCTGAGCATCCTGAAGCAGCTGTAATTCCTGGTACTAACGAAAAAGGAATATTAGCATCAAATAGTGTTTCAAGCTCTTCTCCGCCTCGACCAAAAATGAAGGGGTCACCACCTTTAAGTCTTACTACTCGCAACCCTTTTTGGGCTTGCTCAAGTAATATTTGGTTAATTTGTTCTTGTGGCACACAATGAAAACCAGGCCGCTTACCGACAAAAATTCGCTGAGCATCTCGTCGAGCTAAATTCATTATTTCATCGGATACTAATCGATCGTAAACAATAATATCGGCTTGTTGAATTTGTTGAAGAGCTTTTAATGTCAACAACCCTGGGTCACCCGGACCGGCACCAACTAAAACCACTTCACCTCGATAATCAACGGGCTCTTCAAATAATTCATTAGTTAACATTTCAACTTTTTCTGAATCATTATTAGCTATAGCTTGAGCTAACCTATCATGTGTAAATAGCTTTTCCCAGAATCTTCTTCGTTCAGTCATGCTTTGATAAGTTGCTTTTACTTTATTACGCAAATAACCAGCATATTTCGCTAGTTTGCCAATATTTTGCGGTAAAATCGCTTCTAGTTTTTCACGTAATAACCGTGCCAATACAGGAGCATGACCTTCTGAAGATATCGCAACCATTATTGGAGAGCGATCAATAATAGAAGGCATAATAAAACTAGCACCTTTAGGTGAATCAACGATATTACAAAAAATACGTCGCTTTTCTGATTCTATACTGACTTGCTGATTGGTTTGTTGACAATCTGTTGCGGCAATAACTAACCATTTATTATCGAGTAGTTGTGTATCAAATTCACCTTGTATTAAAACCAATTGTTTTTGTTCTTGCCAACAGACAAATTGCTGAGTAAATTCAAGAGCATTGACAGTTAAATTTGCGCCAGCTTCAAGCAATAACCGAGCTTTACGCTCGGCTATTTCCCCACCACCAACTAATAAGCAATCACGGTTTTCTAATTTACAAAATAAAGGTAAATAATCCATAGACTTTAAAAACAACCATTAATATCTTATTGATCTAAAAAATTTACTGTTAATAATCCAATAATTCTTAAAAACAGTAAGCTAAACAATTACAACCTTATTCAATAATGATTAAGGTCGATCTGCTTTAGGTGTTGAAAACCAATATCCTAAGCCCATAAAGAGTGCTCCAGATACTAAATTACCCAACGAAACCCATAACAAGTTATGCCCAATACCACCTAAAGTATAGGCATCAGTATGATTTCCAAACCAAGAAAGAGAAAATAACGTCATATTAGCAACACTATGCTCATACCCACAAGCAATAAATGCCAATAAACACCACCATATAGCAATAAATTTGGCTGAACCTTCAACTCGATTTGCCATCCAAATAGCTAAACAAACTAACCAATTACATAAAATTCCACGAAAAAATAGAGCCATTGCGGGAGTGGATGTTTTTGCTAATGCCGCAGTATGTATAAGGGAAGTATCTGTTGCCAATAATGGGCTTGCCGCCCAATAAAATAAAGCAGCAACAAAAATAGATCCCAGTAAATTGCCTAGCCACGTTTGTGGTAATACCCACCACATTTGAAAGTGTGTAATCTTTTTAGCTTGAACACCAAATGTTAAAAACATGGTATGCCCAGTAAATAACTCCGAGCCTGCTATAACAACTAAAGTTAATGCAATTCCAAATGTTGCTCCCATAACTAAAGGTCTAACTGATGCATCAAGCAAATTACCCAGCGTAAAAATTAATATGATACCCAGACCAACATAAGCACCAGCCATAGCAGAACTTAGCCAAAACCCTATAGGATTGGTTTTAGCTAATTTAACAATACGTGCTGCATTAACAGCACATTTATTAATTGTTTCTGTATACATTTATTATTCCTATTTTTATTTATTAGTTAAATTTAACTTTAACAAATCCATCATTATCAATTTTGACCTCATAGTGTGCGATGGAATAACTTGCATCTTCAAAACAATAACCATCTTTTAAACGAAAGCGTTGTTTTTTCAGAGGACTAGCAACCCATAATTCATTTTCATGCTCACAAATAATCCCCCTAGAAAGCACACTAGCATTAGCAAAAGGATCAATATTACTAATCGCATAAAGCTCGTCAGAATGAAAAGGACGAAAAACAGCGACATGCTCTTTACCAACTAAAGCACAAACTCCTGTTTCAGGAAAAATATCTTCAATTTTACAGATAGTTACCCATTGACTCATAATCTACTCTCCTGACATAACTTGACGTTCTTCAAGGGTGGCGGGACGATGTTGTTGTCGCTCAGGAACAAACTGAACATTATCGTCTCGTTTAGGACTATTAATAAAATGAGCAAACCGGATTTGTGCTTCTGGATTATTAACAGTTTCTTTCCATTCACAAACAAAAAGCTTACGAATGCGAGCCATCTCTTTTTCAAGTTCGTCATTGATACCTAATTTGTCATCAATAATGACACTACGCAAATATTCGATCCCCCCCTCAAGGTTTTCAAACCAGACAGAAGTCCGTTGTAATTTATCCGCTGTACGAATATAGAACATAAGGAAACGGTCTAAGTAGCGAATAAGGGTTTCTCGATCTAAATCAGCAGCTAAAAGATCGGCATGACGAGGTTTCATACCACCATTACCACAAACATAAAGATTCCAACCTTTTTCAGTTGCAATAACGCCAATATCCTTACCCTGAGCTTCGGCACATTCACGGGTACAACCTGAAACACCAAGTTTGAATTTATGAGGCGCTCGAATACCTTTATAGCGGTTTTCTAATTCGACACCTAAACTAACACTATCTCCTACCCCAAAACGACACCAAGTGCTACCTACGCAAGTTTTTGCCATACGTAATGCCTTAGCGTAAGCGTGACCACTCTCAAAACCAGCATCAATCAGTTCTTTCCAGATAGCAGGAAGATCATCTTTTTGCGCACCAAACAACGCTATACGTTGTGAACCAGTAATTTTTGAATAGAGATTGTATTTCTTAGCAATCTGACCAATCGCAATCAATCCTTCCGGGGTAATTTCACCACCAGCACTACGAGGAATAATTGAATAAGTACCATTTTTTTGAATATTACCTAAAAAGATATCATTACTATCTTGTAACGGTACAAGATCTGGTTTAAGAATATAATTATTCCAACATGAGGCTAATATAGAGCCAACTGTTGGTTTACAAACTTCACAGCCATAGCCGGTACCATGTTTTTTTATCACTTCATCAAAGGAAGTTAATCCTTCAACACGAATTAAGTGAAAAAGCTCTTGCCGAGAATATTTAAAATGTTCACAAAGTGCATGGCTTACTTCAATACCTTGTTTCGCTAATTCCAAATTAAGGATTTGCGTTACTAGTGGTATACAACCACCACATCCACTACCCGCTTTAGTTTCAGCTTTAATTGCAGCAACAGTATGACAACCAGCATGAATAGCTTGAACAATTTTTGCCTTTGTCACATCAAAACAAGAACATATTTGTGCACTATCAGGTAATGCGTCAGCGCCTAATGCAGGCTTAGCACCTGCATGTGATGGTAAAATTAGAGAATCAGGATGTTCAGGTAAATCCATATCATTAAGCATCAGCTGCAGCAAGTTACTATAATCAGATGTATCACCAACTAAAACAGCACCTAATAGTTTTTTATTATCATTAGATACCACTAACTTTTTATAAACTGGTACACTTTCATCTAAATAAACATAGCTTCTGCTAGCTATTGTTTTAGCCTTTGCATCACCAATACTACCAACGTCGACTCCCATTAATTTGAGTTTAGCACTCATATCGGCACCTTCAAATTTAGCGCTTTCACCGATTAAATGTGCTAAGGCAACTTGTGCCATTTTGTAACCAGGTGCAACTAAACCGTAAACTTTACCTTGCCAACAGGCGCATTCACCTATGGCATAAATATCCGGATCTGAAGTTTGGCAATAATCGTTAATAACGATACCTCCTCTAGGTCCAATATCTAATTCACACGCTTTAGCTAATTGGTCATTGGGACGGATGCCAGTTGAAAAAACAATAAAATCAATTTCAAGTGATGAACCATCAGAAAATTGCATAACTTTACCTGATGGGGTATGAATAATTTCTTGAGTATTTTTGCTTGTATGAACTCCAACTCCCATCTCTTCGATTTTTCTACGCAGTTGATCACCACCCATTGCATCAAGTTGCTCTGACATTAAGACTGGAGCAAATTCGACAACATGAGTTTCAACACCTAAGTTTTTCAATGCACCAGCAGCTTCAAGTCCAAGTAAACCTCCACCGACAACTGCACCTATTTTACAATTACTAGCACAATCACGAATCGCATCGAGATCTTCAATGGTACGATAAACAAAACAATTCGCCCCTTCAGCACCTTTAATTGGAGGAACCCATGGATAAGAGCCCGTTGCAATAATCAACTTATCATAAGAAACAATACGCCCAGTTTGTGAATGCACCTCTTTACGTTGGCGATTAATCAAAATAACCCGTTCATTAAGTAAAATATTAATATCATTTTCTTGGTACAAGCCTTCCCGAACTAAAGACAGTGCTTCTGCAGTATGGCCTGAAAAATAGGAAGAAAGATGAACACGATCGTAAGCTACTCTTGGTTCTTGGCAAAAGATGGTAATTTTAAAATTATCAGACTGCATTTTTTCGATAATTTCTTCGACAAAACGATGTCCAACCATCCCATTGCCTATAATAACGAGATTGGTTTTACTCATAAAAAGCTCCAAATTTATTTTTAATTCAATTATTTAATTTTTATCTATACGATATTTTAAGGAACTTTAAATAGAATATAATTACCCTCAAGGATTACCACTTTAGTAGTAGATTAAATAATAAGCTTTAAAACAATAAGTTATCATTCTTGACTAACTAAATATCAATGAAAATTAACAAATTAATGAGATCAACCTCTCAAACTAAAGTAAAAAAACAATTGCCAATTTAGGACAAACCAGTATAATTAGCCGACTAAATAAATTAGGTAAAGCAATTGAATTACAACTCAAGAATACTTCCTTCGCGCGAAACTTTAGCAAAAGCACAAAGTTTTAATGATGAAATTATCGAGGTTTCAGGCGTTGATCTGGTCCTAAGTTTAATTACTACTGCCGATTTAATTCGTTCTAATATTTATGCACAACTTGCAAAAGATTATGATGTTTCTGAAGGAAAATTTGCATTGCTAATGTCATTGTATAGTGAAGGTGAAACCTGCGCTAGCGAGCTAGCATTGAAAGTTGGCGTCACTCCTGCAACTGTCTCAGTAATGGTTAAACGGATGTTAGCTACGCAAGATCCTTTAATATCGATGACGAAAAGTGGGGAAGATGGTCGTTCTCGACTAATCAGGCTCACCACAACTGGTGTAAATCTTATACAAAAAGCGCTACCTAATCACTTAAAATCGATTCGTGCTTTTGCTCAGGTTTTAAATGCACAAGAGCAGGAATCTTTAATTGCAATGTTACGTAAATTATTACGTAAATAATTGCTTTTAATCACTAAAAATCATGATATTTTAACAATATACTTAGCTGACTAAATAAATGAAAAATAAACTAAACTTAGATTTACCAAAAAACATTAAAATTCCTGCTATATTTTTATTGCTACTTCTAATTGGATCAACATTGATTTGTCTTGGTTCAAGGAACGATGCAGTAACTGTTGCTAAAAGTATCAAATCAGGCGTATTAACTGCTGATGAAATCAATGTTGCATTTCAAAATGTAGGTGGCAAAGTCATTAAACGGTTTGTCCAAGAATCACAATTTGTAAAAAAAGGCGATCCATTAATGCAACTTGAAGATACTGATACGCAGCTATCAATAGATCGCTTACAAGCGCTAGTTGATAGTCAAACAGCCGCAGTTAATCAAGAACAAGCAGCAATCGAAATCACTGAAAATGAAACTAACCTCAATGAATTATCAACATGGCGGAAAATAGAAGAAGTTAAAGCAAACTTAGAGGCTGCAATATCTTCTCGAGACTTAGCTAATACTGAATTTCAACGTCATACTCAATTAAGAAAAACTGGAGGTACTTCACAATCACAACTTGATGCTGCACGCAATGCCTACATTAATTCAAAAATGCAAGTTGTACAGATTGAAAGTCAATTATCAACATTGATGATTGGTGCATCACCTGAGCAAATCACCCAGTTTGAACAAACTAGAAATGCAACGGGAATGACATTGCAGTCGATTACTATTGCTAGACAAAAACTGCAAAATCGCCAAAATCAACTTGCTCAAATCCGTGCTCAACTCGCACAAGCCGAAGCTGATTTAAAACAACTAAAAGTAAATTATAGCCGCCTTACATTAGTTGCACCAGAAGATGGAAAAGTACTAAAACTAATGTTTGAAGATGGTGAAATGGTGCCTGCTGGCGCACCAGCAGTATTGTTAGAAACAGACCGTAAATATGTTGACATCTATGTTAACGAAAAAATGGTTAATGATTATCAACCTGAAACTAAAGTAAAAGCTAATGTGATTGCCCTGGACAAAACAGTAAAAGGTACTGTCCGTTTTGCAACAGCGGCGCCTTCATTTGCTGATTTACGAATGACTCGGGAACGAGGACAGGCAGATTTAACATCTTATCAAGTCAGAATTTATATAGAACCTATACCGCATTTATTAACTGGTATGACAATTGAGGTTGATCAATGATGCAAAACATCATTAAATCTATGCTTGAAGAGCTTGATGCTATGTTATCAGGCCACTTCATTCCTTATTATAAAGTGTGCTTAGGTTTAGCTGCTATCGTATCACTTGTTTTTTCAATTGTGCTAAGCCATGGTTCAGTTTTTGAAGGAAAAATTGCTGTTATTGATCTTGATGGTTCCAATTACTCAACTGAATTAATCAGTAAAGTAAATACTTCACCATTTATTGAAATAACAGAAGTAATTCGCTCACCAATAAATCCAATTACATTAGTATCACACGACCGTAATTTAGGTGTGTTATATATTCCTAAAGGACTTGAAAAGTCTCTAAAAAAAGGGGATCAAACCGTTAAATTAGGTTATTTTGCTGATGATTCAAATGATGCACAAAATGCCAAGGTAATGCAAAGTCTTAATGAAATCATTCCTGAATCGGGTGCTGAATTAAGCGTTGGTAAAGTTGCAGCATTAGGACTTGGAAGAGAAGCAACTGAAGCAACCTTATCACCAATGCAATTAAAAACTAGGACCATGTTTAATCCGTCTAGTTCATCAACAATATCCACTATAATCTATTTCGTTTACTTCTTCTCGTCATTAACGTATGGATTAACATCATTAATGATAATTGGCCGATTAAAAACAATGGGGATGTGGAATACCGTAATAGAACGTGGTTTTGTACCACTATTAGCGAGAACCGTGCCTTATGCCCTATTTTATACCACTGCTTTAACTTTAATTACTGCAATACTGGTTTTATTTGGACAATTACGTTTTGATGGTAATTACTTTATTTTTGTACCTAGTGTATTTATGACTGGACTCGCTTTTGGTTGGTTAGGCTTCTTATTATCTTGGAATACCAATCATCCAGGTGAAGGTGCTAGCAGAATGATTTTCCTTGTTCCACCGGGATTCATTATGGGTGGCTCAACCATGGCGGTAGGCATTATGCCAATCTGGGCATTTTATGTCAGCCACGCATTTCCATTAGTTTGGCTCTTCCGCTTTTTCCGCGATATAGGTATACGAGGACGTTCATTTGTCGATATGTTATCAACATATGGAATATTCATTATTTATTTAACCGTTATTGCTTTTATCGTGATGATGTTTGTTAATCGCTTGAAAAAACCAGACAATCAAACGCAAATTAATTAATTTATTCATACATAAGTTATTGAAACGCTTCCGCGGTTCAATAACTTTCTTCTTTACTATTATTCCAAGCGACCAGTGATGATGAAAATTGAATATTTTTATCAATCCACCGTTCAAATTCGTCATTTAACCAAATTAAACCGGCGAAACCCACCACCTAAAGTGACGTTAGAAATGGGGAATTTCCCAATTAACATGCAGGGCTTTTGTACTTTTTCAACCTTTAAACAAGCGATGAGTAAGGCAACGCAATAACCTTTATCTGATTGAAAGTATGCATAAATTTATGCTAAATTTTGTATGCTTTCAATCTAAAGACGGTTAAATAGATTGCGCTTGTGTGGAGCAAAAGCAGGTTGCCGGGTGTTATCCTATTAGCAAAACGTTTTTTTATTAATAATGAATTGATCGCTACCTGTGATTTTTTCAACAATCAGATCATTAAAGTTATCGATAGTTAGCTGGGCATGATGATTAATCAAATTAGACATATTGACACCAATCACCTGACAATTAGCCTTATTTGCTGACTCAATGCCCGCAGCGGAATCTTCAAAAACAATACACGAACTGGCTGCTAAATCTAACAGTTTTGCGCCTTGCAAATAGCCGTCTGGGGCTGGTTTGGTGTTAGCCACCATTTCGCCGGTGATAAATACCGGCGGTTTAGCAACCTGTAGCAAACTAAATCTTGCTTCAGCCACAATTTTAGTGCCGGAAGTGACAATCCCCCAAGGGATATTCATTGATGATAATAGCTGCAGAAAATCGCTTGCGCCCGGTATTTCATCAATCCCTTGTACATCATTTGACTCTAATTGCTCCATCCAATGATATTCTTGCTCAATCAAACTAGTGGGCTGATCAGGTAAAAACAGCTTAATATTATCGATAGCTTTACGCCCATGAATGGTTGTTAATACCTTAGTGGCATCTAAATGATGCCGCTGAGCAAATTTCAACCAGCAGCGCTCAACTGCTGGTAGAGAGTTAACCAAAGTACCATCTAAATCAAACAAAATACCTTTAGCTTTCATATTATAGTTTACCTGCACTTCCACAAATACGAATTTTATCTTCCACAATTTTCGCCATTGCCAGTTTAGCCGGTTGCATGTAGTGCCTTGGATCGTTAGCATCCGGTTGAGCTTGAAAGTATTGTTTCAACGCATCTGAAAAAGCAATTTTTAATTCAGTTGCCACATTCACTTTACAGATACCTAATGAAATCGATTTTTTCACCATTGCTTCAGGTATTCCCGAAGCGCCATGCAACACCAGAGGAATCGCAACTTTATCGCGTATTTTGGCTAATCGATCAAAATCCAATTTAGGCTCACCTTTATACATACCATGAGCCGATCCAATTGCCACCGCTAAAGAATCCATGCCTGTTCGCTCGACATATTCCCTTGCCGCATCCGGATCAGTAAAGGCGCTGTCTTTATCATCCACAACAAGGTCGTCTTCTTGTCCACCCAGACGCCCTAATTCAGCTTCAACACTGGCATTAAATTTATGACTAAATTCGACCATTTTACGCACAATGTCAATATTTTCTTCAAAGGGATGATGTGAAGCATCGATCATAACCGAGCGAATACCGCCGGCAATTTTGGCTTGAATATCATCGACATCTTCATGGTGATCAAGATGCAAAGCAAACGGGAAATGTTTAATTTGGGCCGCTGTTTTACAAATGTTGATTAAATACTCTGTGCCGGCATAACGATAAGTGCCGGGGGTCGCGGCTAATATAACCGGAGACTGCAACTGTTTTGCGGTATCAACCACAACTTGAATTGTTTCAAGGTTGTGAATATTAAATGCCGGAACAGCATAATTTTCACGTTGCGCTTTTTTTAACATCTCTTGACTTGAAATAAGATACATAATAACTCCTTAATTAATATTTAATAAATTTGGTTAACAATAACTTGTTGGAAATAATCATCATAATTGTGCATATTCACAAAGCCGGTTTGCGATTCCATGGCATTTAACATGCCCATCGTCATCGCCCTTTTGAGCATGGTTTCTATCGATTCGTTTTCATGAATGCTTACTGCAAGACCCGCTAACGTCACATCGCCAGACCCAACCGGATTGACAACATCAATTTTAGGAATTGAAACTTGATAATATTGCTGATGACAACGAGCAAAAGCTCCATTTTTACCCAGTGAAATGATGATAAAAGGGATTGCATTCAGCAGTGGATGATCAACCGCCTTAATCAACGAAGCAGTATCATTAACATCAATATCCATCTGAATTATTTGTTGTAATTCATCTTTATTCGGCTTAATTAAGTAAGGTTTATGTTCAGAGACCAACGTAGCTAATAACATTTTGCCGGAGGAATCTAGTAAAACAGGAATGGCTTTTTTATTGGCGATTTGAATTAATGTGGCATAAAAATCAACCGGGAAACCTTGTGGTAGAGATCCTGAAATGGTCATTACCTTGGCTTTATCCACTAACGTTTGATAGTGCGCTAAAAAGGCATCCACCTCTTTTTGTTCGAGTGTTGGCCCAGATTCTAGAATTTCGGTTTGATTACCTTCATGTAATATCGCAATACAATTACGTGATTCATGTTTAGTAACATAAAAATGGTAATGGATATTGTCACTATCTAACTGTTTTTGAATATACTGGCCGGTTGTACCGCCAACAATACCTGAGGCTAACACATTGATGCCCGAAAATTTCACACCTCGTGTGACATTTAGCCCTTTACCACCGGCGGTTTTTTTAACATTTGTAACACGATTAATGTCATTAATATGGAGTGTATTGAGTGGATAAGAGATATCCACAGAAGGATTCATGGTAATTGTTAATATCATATTCTCGCCTACATATTGATTGCAAAATCATATCGTTGGGAGAAATAACAAGCTTAAACAATTAAATTAGTTTAATAATATTAATCAACATAATAGCCAACAACAATCCATTGTCATTATTACGTTAACTATATAAAATCAAATATTTAGCTAAAAAATCTTTTAAGCTTTATTCAAAAAGATACACAATCACCAGTCAAAATTTAAACAGCTATAAAATCAATGCCTTTTTCTTCAAATTGTTGTTTATAACTGTTATCGACATCAGTATCGGTAATAATGGTACTTAGTTTATTAAGTGGTAATACGATATTAATGCCATTTCGTCCAAATTTTGATGAATCTAAAACTGCAATAACCTGCCTTGCCGCATTAGCCATCACACTACTGATAGTGTAGCCTTCGTTAAACGTTGTTATTCCTCTTTTTGCATCTATTCCATCTGCACCAACAAACAAAATATCAGCAGAAATGCCGTCTAACGATTGCTCAGCAATTTTTCCATGAAAAGAACGAGTCTTATGCCTCAGCGTACCACCACACATAAATAACATAATGTCACTGTTGTCCGACAAAATAAATGCAGAAGTAAGGCTGTTGGTAATGACAGTGATATGCTTGAGTTTTACTAACTCTTCAGCTATCAACATTGTAGTACTACCACTATCTAAAATAATGGTATCACCCTCTTTGACATGTTTAACTGCTTCAATTGCAATACGTTTTTTAGCCTCTATAAAACGCTGATAACGTTCTTCTAATTGCAATTCTTTAAATGATTTTAAATCGCCTTTACTCATGATTTTGGTTGCCCCGCCATGGAATCGAGTCAAAACACCTTGTTTTTCCAGCAAACGAAGATCTGTTCTGATTGTCACTTCCGAAACATCATATTGTCCTGATAAATCACTAACCAAAACAGTTCCTTTCGCATTAATAAGTTCGACTATTTGTTGACGTCTTTCACTTGCATTCATAATATTTCCTTTTTCGAAAATTCTTCAGCAGTGTATAACAAACAAAATCAAAAGATAAGCGCTCATTTTTAATAGCTAATCTAAATCAGATAATTAAATGCAATTTAATAAAATTTTACCGTTCATTGGATGACCGTTTAATGCACTAACTTGTTGAGTAAATTCATTAAAATCACCCACCCCTGCAATTAGCTCATCTAACCTGATTTTACCGTCAACAAAAAACTGACTAACGAGTTGCCACTCTTTGCCAGGCCATGGTGCAGAGTAATTCATCCAGCTTCCTAAGATCTCAAGCTCTTTTCGTAAAATCATCCCGAATGTTTTTTCTGAAAGAGTCACATCATGATGCAATGTGCCAATCAAACCGACTTTGGCTCTAGCGCCAGCTATTTCAATGGCTAAGCTTACTGTCGCTGGCGTGCCGGCGGTTTCTAATACCACCTGATCAAATCGATGTGGCATCAATGCTTCATAGATCGCCGAAGCTGTCATATTTTTTGAGTGATAAACCGCATCAGCACCTAGTTTTTTAGCTAGATCTAAGCGCTCTTGATTAATATCTAATACCGCAACAAATTTAGCGCCCATCGCTTTGGCGCACTGCATAGCAAGCAAACCAATGGTACCGCCACCAACAATCACCACATTCTTATTTTGACAACCGTCAGCCAATAACAGTGCATGCATCCCAACAGTCATTGGCTCAAAAAATGCCCCTTCGATAGGGCTAACACTTTTCGGTAACTTAAAGGCGTTTCTCTTATTTATGACGATATACTGTGCCAATCCGCCAGTAATTCTTGAGCCAACGAAGGTGTAATGTTTACAAAGTGAATAGTAATGTTTTTGACACTCATCACATTTAAAACAAGGCAATAAAGGTACACAAGAGATCAGATCACCAATCTCAAACTCTGTCACATCGCTGCCCATTTCGACAACCGTGCCACTAAATTCATGGCCAAGTGTGATTGGGTAAAAATGTGCACCATGATGAAAAATGCGTGGAATATCAGAACCACATAACCCGCAATACGCCACTTTCACCAGAATTTGATCTGGTGAAGTGATTTTGGGCATCTCAATATCTTCTACAGATAAAGTCCCCTCATCATTAACAACGACTGCTTTCATATTATTTTCCTATGTTAATAATCAAATAGGTTGCTGTTCTAACGTCCACTGGTTTAACAGTGAACGTTACTTAATGGATTTAAAAAATGGCTTTTTTATTGCTCATTTACGCTATTTGCACCTTCTACATATTGCTGTTTTAATAACAATTTGTATTTTTGCGCGCGTTGCCAGGTCAAAAATAGGCAAAACAGGTAAAAGAGACCAATGCAGGCAAACCCGATCGGTTGTTTTAAATTAACCAGTTGAACTAAGATATAAGTAATTGGCGAACCACCTTGATCCATCGCACCAACCGAGATGCCATTACCAGCAGTAATAGTACCGGCATTGACGGCAAGCTGAGTGGTTAGTGGCACCATTTGCGTGGCAATCCATAAGGTAATAGCAATAATGATTGAACCGGAAATAATAATCCTAAACAGATTGCCTTGATGAATCGCCACACCCATTGCGATAAAAAAGCCGATAGTTGCTAAGTCACCAAAAGGAAGAACTTCATTACCGGGCAGCACAATGGCAATAAAAATACTTAACGGGATAAAAATTAAGCTGGCAGAAACAACAGTTGAATGACCTAACAATAGTGCCGGATCTAAACCGATAAGGAAGTCTTGCCCACCAAATTTTGATTGAAGATGTTTACGTGCTTGTTTAGATATTGGGGTTAAACCGTCCATGATAGGTTTAATTACTCTTGGCATTAATAGCATTACCGCTGCGGTTTGAATCGCAAGTTGCAAGGTCTGTTTAACACCATAACCGGCTAATACGCCTAATAAAATCCCCATAAATAGACCAACTGTGACTGGCTCGCCAAATGCGCCAAATCTTTTTTGCATATCTACCGCATTGAAATTAATCTTTCTAATGCCAGGTATTTTTTCAATCACCGCATCGACAAATACCGCTATCGGTCCACAATAGGCCGAAGTACCATGTGGCACAGCAATGCCGTCTAGTTCAAAAAAATCTTTGGTATCTTTAGCAAACCAATCCCCCAATTTATAAGCAATAATTGCATGTACAACCACGCCAGCAATACCTAGCCAGTAAGAGCCGGTTGCAATATAAACCAGCGCCCCGCTGAAGGTCATATGCCAAATGTTCCAAATATCAACATTAACAACACGGGTTAATCTTAAAAGTAACATGGCAATGTTTACTGCAATGGCAATGGGAATGGCAACCAGCGCAATTTGCGATGCCCACGTCATAGGGGCTGCGCCAGGCCAACCAACATCGACAACATTCAAACTAATATCAAATCTTTCTGCCATAGCTTGAGCTGCCGGCCCAACTGAGCTGGTTAATAAGCCAACCACCAAACCAATACCGACAAAGCCAATCCCAATATGAATCCCGGCTTTTAATGCATCACCAATTTTCATTCTTAGCGAAAGTGAAAACAGAATAATCACAATGGGTAGCATTACAGACGGTCCCAAATCTAAGATGTACTGCATAATTTCAGTAAACATAGGTTCATCCTTTTAAAATAGACAATATTTTTGCTTTTAACTGCTCAATTCCAACGCCAGACACAAAAGGCATACCATGCACAATCGGAATATCGCCAAATGTTTGATCCATTTTTGCCGTCGTACAGATCAGGTCGACATCATCAATAAAGGTATTAATTTCATTAATACGACACTGCACTAAATCGAGCTCAATATTATTTTCATTACATAGCTCTTTTATTTCTTCTGCTGCTAAAGTTGACGTCGCAACGGCGCCACCACATGCAACAATAATCTTTTTTTTCATAATGCCTCCTAAACAACTTATTGATTAAATATCACTTCATTAAAACGTTCGACCACTTCGTTTTGCGAACGACTTAATAAAAAGTGATAAAATTCTTTATCTTGTAAATGGGTAAAAAGTGCTTTCAACAGTGATAGTTGATCAGCTGGTGAAGTCACTACCAATGAAATAATCAATGAAACATCAACGGTGCCATCGTCATCTGCACGTTGAAACGAAACCGGAGATTGGGTGCGAAGAATAAAAATCGCAGGACTGTTAGCATGTTCAGCTTCACAATGTGGAATAGCCACCGCATAGCCATCGAGCAAAATACCGGTTGGATATAATGCTTCCCGATCAAGTAAAGCTTTCAAATGGCTCTGTTTGACAATCCCTTTTTTTTGTAACTGTTGACTTAAATAAGTCAGTAAAGCTAACTCATTGTCAAATTTAAGATTGTCTTCGAAAAGAAGCTGACATTTATTCATATTTACTCTCCATTTTTTATCTTTTTAATATTACGTTTTAAATTAAAACTTTCGAAAACAAAAACAATATCGAAAGATTAAATACTTTCGAAATAAAAAACAAATAAGATTTTATATTTTTGTGATCGAAATCTATTTTTTAAAATAAACTTGAGATCCCAAATCGTGATAAAGACCTTTACCCAAAACAAAGTATGATCCAGATCACAAAATCAACTTTTTTGAATTGCAATAATGGATTAAAATGTCAAAATGTTACCCGTAACAGGTTATTTTGGAGAATAACGTAATGACACAACAAAGGAAAAATGTTTTCGTATTCATGGGTGTATCAGGTAGCGGTAAATCGGTTGTTGCAAAACAAATAGCCGATAACCTAAATGCCGCTTTTCTAGATGGTGACTTTTTACATCCCAAAGCCAATATTTTGAAAATGCGCAGCGGTACCCCGCTAAATGATAACGACAGGATGCCTTGGTTAAACTTAATTAGTAATGCTGCATTTGCAATGAGTAATGTCAATGATATTTCGATTATTATCTGCTCAGCATTAAAAGAAAAATATCGAGACATTATTCGTGGAGAAAATGAAAATGTGCACTTTATTTATTTAAAAGGAAGTTTTGATGTTATCTCCCAACGTTTAGCTAAACGCCAAGGGCATTATCAAAAAACAGGAATGCTACAGTCGCAATTTGACGCATTAGAAGAACCAACAGCCAATGAAAAAGATGTTTATGCTATCAATATTGAACAACCACTAAATGGTGTTATTGAAGATAGCATGAAGGTTATTAATTCAATATGTCATTGTGAATAAATTTATAAAAGTTTAGAAATTATAATAAATATAATCTAAGAGGTTAATGTGAATTCCACTATTTTAGCTGTAACTCAGCGCATTATTAATCGCTCTAAAGCAACACGTGAAGCTTATCTACAAAAAATAGAACATGCTATGTTAAAGAAAGTTACCCGAGCAAGTTTGCCTTGTAGTAACTTAGCTCATGGCTTTGCCGCTTGTTGCCTCGATGAGAAAAATGATCTTAAAAATATATTAAAAAGTAATATCGGTATTATCAGTTCTTATAACGATATGTTATCAGCACATAAACCTTATGAATTTTATCCAGAACAAATTCGAAAAGTGCTACATGAAGTCGGCGCTGTTGGCCAAATGGCTGGAGGGGTACCGGCTATGTGTGATGGTGTAACCCAAGGCGAACCGGGTATGGAAATTTCGCTAATGAGTCGAGATGTGATTGCAATGTCTGTTGCCGTTGGGTTATCACATAATATGTTTGATGGCGCACTGTACCTAGGAGTTTGCGATAAAATTTTACCTGGATTATTTATTGGGGCCCTATCTTTTGGGCATTTACCCGCTATCTTTGTTCCTTCTGGACCGATGCCTTCAGGTTTACCAAATAAAGAGAAAGTTCGCATTCGTCAACTTTATTCAGAAGGAAAAGCTTCTCGCGAAGATTTATTAGAATCTGAATCAGCCTCATACCATACCAGCGGAACTTGTACGTTTTATGGCACGGCAAATAGTAACCAAATGGTCATTGAGTTAATGGGATTACATTTACCGGGAGCCGCTTTTGTTCACCCTGAAACAACATTACGCAATGAACTAACCAATGCCGCTGCAAGACAGATCACTCGTTTAACTAACCAATCAGGAAACTATATGCCAGTTGGTAAAATGGTGGATGAAAAAGTAATTGTCAATGGTTTAGTTGCGCTTTTAGCCACAGGTGGCTCAACCAATTTGACTATGCACATTGTCGCTATGGCTAAAGCGGCTGGTATTGTTATTAATTGGGACGATATTTCAGACTTATCAACAGTTGTTCCGTTATTGAGCCGAATATACCCTAATGGGCCGGCCGACATTAACTACTTCCAAGCAGCAGGTGGAACTTCATTATTGGTCCGAGAACTATTATCCGGTGGTTTGTTACATGAAGATGTTGAAACTGTAGTTGGCCATGGACTGAGCCGTTACACGAAAGAGCCAATTTTAGAAAATGGTAAACTCATCTTCCGCGAAGGTCCTAAAGAATCTTTAGATAAAAATGTGATTGCTTCAATAAAAAAACCTTTCAACTCTCATGGTGGCTTAAAAGTGATGTCTGGCAATTTAGGGAGAGCGATAATGAAAACGTCTGCAGTTACCGCTGAGCACCAAATTATCGAAGCACCTGCAGTAGTCTTTAATAGTCAGTATGATTTAGATGCAGAATATAAAGCTGGCAACCTCAACAAAGACTGTGTTGTAGTTGTTCGTTATCAAGGTCCAAAAGCTATCGGTATGCCAGAGCTACATAAATTAATAACACCATTGGGTGTTTTACAAGATCGCGGCTATAAAGTTGCGTTATTAACTGATGGACGGCTATCTGGCGCATCAGGCAAAGTACCGGCAGCTATTCATGTTACACCTGAAGCCTATGCCGGTGGATTATTAAGCAAAGTTGAACAAGGTGATATGATCCGAGTCAATGGTCAAACCGGTGAAATAACACTATTGGTTGATGAAGCTGAACTCGCAAAACGTAGTCCAGCACCAATCGATTTAACCGATTCCCATAAAGGTTTTGGTCGAGAACTTTATACCGTTGTTAGAGAAAATTTATCTTCAGCTGAAGAAGGCGCTGTTAGTTTTTAATCCAACTTATCTGCCGCAAAATGCGGCAGATATCGTAAAAATCCCCCTAAAAACCCCGTTCCTCAACTTTTTTTTATCTATTGCTTAGTCTATTTTTTTACAAAATTATCAACCAACAAATTAACCACATCTTTCATTTTGCCACTCAATGATGCCTTTACACTATAAAGCGCCATTCCCATTACTTGTGAAGTATGAATTTCAGGCGGCATAACTAATTCATATTCGTTTGTCTTAACATCTAATAATGCAGGTCCAGGGTGAGCTAAAAATGATTGCACTGCGGCTTCAAGCAAATCTGAACTATCGACACGAATAGCAAATAATCCCATCGCTTCAGCTACTTTAGCAAAATCAGGATTTTTTAAATCAGTATAGTGATCGACAAGCCCTTCTGATTTTTGTTCCAATTCAACAAAGTTAAGTGAGCTATTATTAAGTACAACAACTTTGATTGGCAGGTTTTCTTGGATTGTGGTTAACAAATCGCCTAACAACATACTAATACCACCATCTCCTGATAAGGTAATGACTTGACGATTAGGAAAAGCTTTTTGTACACCTAATGCTTGTGGCATCGCATTGGCCATAGTGCCATGTTTTAAACTAATAACGGTCCGTCTTTTACCATTGGTTGAAAAATGACGGCAAGCCCAAACCATAGCAGAACCAACATCTGCACATAGTACGGCATCATCATTGGCATATTTATCAATCAATTCGGTTAAATATTGAGGGTGAATAACCGTTTTTGATGGTATCGCTTTCTTACCTAATTTATCAATTGCTTTAGTGTGTAATTCACGACATTTATCTAAAAATGCACTGTCTGCTTTTTCATTAACTAATGGCAATAAAGCGGCTAGGGTTGGTTTACTTGCACCTACAACACCAATATCTACACTATGGCGATGACCAAGATGAGTTGCATCGATATCTACCTGAATAATTGTTGCATCATCTGGATAAAATTGTGACCACGCAAAATCAACACCAAACATCAAAAGCACATCACACTCTTTTATCGCCGTTGCGCCAGACTCCATACCAAACATCCCTGTCATGCCAACGTTATACGGATTATCATATTCGACGAAATCTTTAGCTCTTGAAGTATGAACAATTGGTGACTTTAATTTTTTTGCTAACGCAACTAATTCATCATGAGCTTCTGATACTCCATGACCTGCAAATATTGCCACTTTACTGTTTTTATTTAGAATTTCGGAGATTTGTGCAAGCTCTTCATCAGATGGACGAATTACAGGTTTCGGGTGAAAAATTTTATGTCCACTATTATCTTCAACTTTGACTAAACTTATATTATAAGGAATGACTATAACAGCAACACCTCGTTGATTTATTGCTGCTTGTACAGCTGCTGTAGTAATTCGTCGTGCTTGTGTTGGATCCGAAATTTGCTGACAAAAGACAGAACAGTTTTTATAAATAGATTCAAAATCAACCTCTTGCGGAAAATCAGTTCCTTGTTGAGAGGTAACTAACTGGCTAGCCAGTAAAACCAACGGTACTTTATTGCGTTGTGCTTCATAAATACCATTTATAAAATGTAGGCTTCCTGGTCCACAAGAACCAGCACAAGCAGTTATTTGATCGGTAAGATAAGCTTCAGCTCCTGCAGCAAAAGCACCCACTTCTTCATGACGAACATGTACCCATTCAATATCACTTTTTTTGATAGCAGACGTAATTTGATTTAAGGTATCTCCAACAATACCATAACAATGTTTAACCCCCGCTTGAGATAACACTTCAATAATAATTTCCGCAACAGACTTTTTTGATGACATATTGACTCCTAAATATGGTTTTAAAATTAAACGCATCAAGTTGACTAAATTACACCTAAGTTTTATGAATGCGAAGAGCTTAAAAATAAAACAGCAAAAAATGTTAAAAATGTCATTTTAACCATAGTTGATACTTAAGAATCTTTACTTCAAGATATTCCCTATTACAATAAATCAAGGTATTATGTCAAAAATATAATCAACTTCATGAGCTACCTTTTGTGGAACATTCGTCATCTGGACATAGTTTTTTATCATCAATGTCTGCTCTTTTACCTAATTATATAATCGAATATTACCCACTCATTACTGTTTGTTTGTTACTTTTTATTGCGATTTTATTGTTTTCATTCAGTAAATTAAGAATGGATATTATTGCGTTATTGACGATAACTGCAATTACCGTCACGGGTGTATTAACTCCGGCTGAAGCGCTTGCGGGATTTAGCGATCCCAATATTATCCTCATTGCACTGTTATTCGTAATCGGTGAAAGTTTAGTAAGAACGGGTATCTCTTACAAAATGAGTGAATATATCTTAAAAGCAGCAGGTAAAAATGATATTCGAATTATTACCTTTATTATGTTAGGTGTAGCTTTACTGGGTTCGGTTATGAGCTCAACTGGTGTAGTTGCAATCTTTATTCCTGTTGCTATCAGTATTGCTAACCATACAGGTATCCATGTAAAAAAATTGATGATGCCACTGTGTATTGCAGCATTAATTAGTGGCATGATGACTCTTGTCGCAACAGCTCCAAACCTTGTAGTAAATAGTGAACTTAGCCGAGCTGCATTAACCGAGTTTGGCTTCTTTTCAATTACGCCAATAGGCCTTGGCGTATTAGTTGTTGGTGTGATTTATTGTTTATTAACACGCAATTGGTTACTTACAGCGGACCAAGTCACCGCTAACAATAGTTTACCTCAAAGACGTAAAATTACCGATTTAATTAGAGATTATAAATTAATTGGCCGAGCTCACCGCGCACAAATTCTTGCTGGTTCTCCTTTTGTTGGGCGAACCATTGATGGATTACATTTACGTACTGAGCATGGTGTAAATGTAATTGGTATTGAACGTTGGCGAAAATTCCAAAAAGTGCTCATCCCTGTAAATGGTAGTACTGAATTTAGAGAAAACGATATTCTCTTATTGGACATGTCTCATTCCGAAGCTGACTATCGCACATTTCTAACCACTAACAATCTTGAACCAAAAGTATTACGTGGTGAATATTTTTCAGAACAAGTCAAAGAAGTCGGTATGGCTGAAGTTGCATTGCTGCCTGAATCATCATTATGTGGAAAGACTCTTAATGAAATTGATTTTAGGGAAAAATATTTTCTGACCGTTATTGGAATCTGGCGAAACCATGCACCAGTTGAAACCAATAACCTATTCCAAGAACGACTAGAAATGAGCGATACACTTTTGGTATGCGGAGACTGGGGATCTATACAAAAACTACAAACTCGGACTAGTGATTTTGTGGTACTTGATTACCCATCAGACATTGATGATGTTGCACCAGCAAGCTCTCAGGCTTTTATCGCACTATTTAATCTAGCGGTAATGATTATTTTAATGGTGACAGGTATTGTCCCAAATGTTGTTGCTGCACTGATTGCTTGTTTATTAATGGGTGCCACCCGCTGTATTGATATGGCAAATGCTTATAAATCAATTCATTGGCCAACATTAATTCTAATTATCGGTATGATGCCTTTCGCGGTAGCGTTAAATAAGACTGGAGGGATTTCGCTCATATCACAATGGCTTGAAATCCACTTACGTTCATTTGGCCCTTACATGGTGTTAACTTTTATCTTTTTATTATGCTCAACGGTAGGATTGTTTATTTCTAATACCGCAACCGCAATTTTAATTGCACCAATTGCGATTGATTTAGCAATAAAATTTGGATATTCACCCTATCCATTTGCTATGACCGTTGCTATTGCGACATCTGCATCGTTTATTACACCTGTTTCATCACCTGTAAAAACAATGGTTGTTGCACCTGGTGGATATAGCTTTAGTGATTTTGTTAAAGTTGGTGTGCCGTTAACCTTTTTGGTTATGTTAGTTGATATAGCGTTGGTACCAATATTTTTTCCATTTTAAGTAAAATAAAAACATAATTAATTGGTTAAATATAAGGTTGCTAAGTTGTTTGTGGATTTTTACTATTATTTTATCCATAAACTTTTCATCAGCTATTATGAGATTTCGCTATGATTCAAGATTACTTAACGCTATAACCACCTTTACTCGGTATACATATGATATCCATTATGAGTACAGTGATGTGATTAAGGATTATTAGGTCAATTTAAAGTATAATATCTGTCATATTTTGATTATGGATATATTACGCATGTCACACACAACAAATCCCCTAAAGATTATTTTTGCTGGTACGCCTGATTTTGCCGCTACCCATTTAAAAGCATTAATTGATGCTAAACATAATGTTATTGCAGTTTTTACTCAGCCTGATCGCCCTGCTGGACGTGGCAATAAGTTAACTGCAAGTCCGGTTAAACAATTAGCAATCGAAAATCATCTTCCTGTTTATCAACCTGCTACACTCAAAACTGAAGAAAATCAGAAAATCATTGCTGAGCTCAATGCCGACATTATGATTGTGGTAGCATATGGTCTTATTTTACCGCAAGCTGTGCTTGATATGCCTAAACTAGGTTGTTTAAATGTGCATGGTTCATTATTACCAAGATGGCGAGGCGCAGCTCCTATTCAACGCGCTTGTTGGGCTGGTGATACTTTAACCGGTATCACAATTATGCAAATGGATGCAGGGCTTGATACGGGTGATATGTTATATAAACTCACCTGTCCAATTGAACCTTCTGATACCAGTGCAACGTTATATAACAAATTGGCGCAATTAGGTCCAGAAGGACTACTTGATACCTTAACACTAATTACCGAAGGAAAAATCCAACCTGAAAAACAAGATCCATCACAGGTCACTTACGCTGAAAAATTATCTAAACAAGAAGCTAAACTTGATTGGAACCTATCGGCACAGCAACTGGAACGTTGCATTCGTGCCTTTAATCCTTGGCCTGTTAGTTATTTTGACGTTAATGGCGAGCCAGTAAAGGTATGGCAAGCAGAAGTGATAAAAACATCCCACAATCGACCTGTTGGCACTATTTTACAAGCGGATAAAAAAGGAATATGTATTGCAACAAGTGATGGCGCATTAAATATGACACTTTTACAACCTGCTGGTAAAAAACCAATGTCTGCTCAAGATCTATTGAACTCTCGCAAAGCATGGTTTGAAGTAGGTAAGATACTGGGGAACTAGTTAAAAAAGATATTACAGGATAAATTCCTGTAATATTATCGTTTTTTGGCTATTAGCGTCGCAAAGCGGAGCTTTATTCGGTTGCCATTGATATCCGTTTTATGCAGTTCGCCAACATCTTCATTGTATTTTAGGATGTCCCAATTTTGATAATAATTAAGTAACTCATTCTCTTTAAACGTAAACGAAAATCCTACAGTGCAAGGAAAATCATCAGTTGACATAGCGCAAACAATTAAATTATAACCACCCGTTTTAGTTATGTTTTGCATATTATGAATGATATCGGGAATTCTATCTGGTTGTAAAAACATCATTACAACAGTTGAAATAATTAAATCGTAGTTACCTTTTAAATTAGCCTGGTTAATATCATAAATAGATGCATTGATATGCGATAAATGATCGTTTGCAATAATTTCTTGTAAATTACTAATACTCATTTCTGACTTATCAACGGCATCAACATCAAAACCAAGTAGCTGTAGATAGAGTGAATTACGGCCTGAACCACAACCTAAATCTAGCGCTTTTCCGGCCTGAATGATTTGACAGACTTCCAACACGTCAGAATGGGTTTTAGTCATCTGATATTTTTTCTGGCTATAATCCTCAGGTTGACAATAAAAAGCCAACTGGCACTGCAAATCATCTGAAACATGAGCTATTCGATGCCATTGCTGAGGCTCAATAAATGGAGGCTGATGCTGAACATCAAAAACATATTGAGAAACGATATCGCCTTGCTCGGTTAACATATCAAAATTGATATGACCTTTTATAATATTTAATTTTGCCCAAGTACCTAGTTGTGTATTATGTTTTTCACGAAACAAATCGGGTAAAGTTTTTGCATCCCAAACAGGTAACGTTTTATAGCAAACTAAATCTTTATCTTTCATCATGAAGTACCAACAATGTCATCTAATAGTTGAGTATTATAGTCAAGTATTAATCAAATAAACAACTTATTTTTTAGAAATAAAATGACGATTAAATAAGGAAAAATAAATTTATAGTAGCGAAGTTAACTATATCAACATATAATCATCAGCATTCTAGAATATATAGTAAAAAATATTAGAGGAACAATTTATGGGATTTTTAACAGGTAAACGCATACTGGTTACCGGCGTTGCAAGTAATCGTTCTATTGCTTACGGTATTGCAAAAGCGATGCACCGTGAAGGCGCAGAATTAGCTTTTACTTATCAAAGCGAAAAATTAAAAGGCCGTGTTGAAGAGTTTGCTGCTGATTTTAATTCTAAAATCGTTTTACCTTGTGATGTTGCGCATGATGAAAGCATCACAACATTATTTACAGAGCTAGCTAAAACTTGGGATAAATTCGATGGTTTTGTTCATGCAATTGCCTTCGCTCCTGGTGATCAATTAGATGGTGATTATGTTAATGCGGTAACTCGTGAAGGTTTTGCCATCGCACATGATATTAGCTCTTATAGCTTTGTTGCTATGGCTAAAGCTTGTCGTTCAATGCTAAATCCTGACTCAGCATTAGTTACTCTTTCTTATTTAGGCGCTGAACGTGCAATTCCTAATTATAACGTTATGGGTCTTGCTAAAGCATCTTTAGAAGCAAATGTACGTTATATGGCAAATGCAATGGGACCTGAAGGTATTCGTGTAAATGCAATTTCTGCTGGCCCTATTCGTACTTTAGCTGCATCAGGAATTAAAGATTTCAAAAAGATGTTATCACATTGTGAATCAGTAACCCCTATTCGTCGTACAGTAACCATTGAAGACGTAGGTAATTCAGCTGCATTCTTATGTTCAAATTTATCGTCAGGTATTACAGGTGAAGTCATTCATGTTGATGGTGGCTTTAGCATCGCAGCGATGAATGAATTAGAACTTAAGTAATATAGTAGAATATTTTAATGAAAGGCTAATTGTAAAATTAGCCTTTTTTATTGCATAAAAGCAAATCTATCAATGATTAAGCTTTCTTAGATTTAATATGAATGCCTATTTTGCTAAGTAACGACACAAATAAACTGTTGTCTCGCTGACTTGCACATCAAATTGACTCTCTTTGGCGACATGAAAAATCTGCCCGGCTTCAAAAATTTGCCAATCAGTTGCAGTAGGTAATAAAACTTTGAGCGAACCAGTTATCACTGTCATTTCTTCTGGATTATTGGTACTAAAAACATATTCGCCAGGCATCATCACACCAACAGAGGCTTTACCCGTTGAGCCATTTTCAAAACCTATAGACTTCACTTTTCCATCAAAATAATCATTAATTTCTAACATAAAAACCCCTCTCCTCAACTTTTTTTATAAATTTTATTAAACTTATTATTATCAGCTTAATTGATTTCAATTAGCTATCCAACGATTATTTATTAGTTAAAAGTTATTTTTTTAAACCAAAATCGCATCAATAACTAAGATAATATTAAAACTTCCTAAATTACAAAGAAAATAGCATACAGAAGCGTTTTTTTCCGTTAAAATTTAACATTATTTGCTCAGTAACAGTTTGTTGGAGAAAACATGAAAATAGCAAAAAATACAGTTGTAAGTTTAGCATATAAAGTTCGTACAAAAGATGGCGTGTTAGTTGATGAAGCTACAGCAGCTGCGCCACTTGAATATTTACAAGGTGCAGGAAACTTATTACAAGACCTTGAAAGTGCGTTAGAAGGCCATCAAGTTGGTGATAAATTTGATGTGGAATTAGTTAACCCTTATGGTGATTTTAACGATGCATTGGTACAAAATGTACCGCGTGATGTTTTTGTTGGAGTTGATGACCTCGAAGTTGGTATGCGTTTTTTTGCTGATACTGACCAAGGTTCTTTACCCGTTGAAATCACGGCTATTGATGGCGATACCGTTACTATTGATGGTAACCATATGTTAGCTGGCCAAGACTTAAATTTTAATGTTGAAGTGCTTGCTATTCGTGAAGCGACACCTGATGAGATATCTCATGGTCATATTCATGGTGCACACGATCATGGACATGGTGGCTGTGGTTGTGGTGGTCACGATGATCATGACGATGATGAAGAAAGCGGTTGTTGTGGCGGTGGAAACGGCAGTTGCGGATGTCACTAATATTTAAATAAAATAGAATTTTAAAAGCGCTGATTAGCGCTTTTTTTGTAAAATAGTCTCGATCTTTGCGAACCATTTCACAACTTTTCATCTGTTTCGTTATCAATTTATAAAAATTAATCAATAATCTCATTTTAAAAAAAATGGGAATACCATAATTATGTCAACACAATGCAGACTTTTGATGCCACGAGAAAAATTAATACAATTTGGTGTTGAAGCGCTGTCAGATGCTGAATTACTTGCTCTTTTTTTACGTACGGGAACTCGTAATTTACCAGTATTAACGTTATCCCAAAAATTATTAAATGAATTCGGTTCCTTTTACCATTTAATGAATGCAAGTCATGATGAATTTTGTAAAAAGGAAGGTTTGGGAACAGCTAAATACACTCAATTGAAAGCGGTGGTTGAACTATCTCATCGTTATTTAAAAGTTAAAATGACCAAAGAAAATTATCTTACATCACCTACTTTAACTCATCATTATCTAGCTAATCGTTTAATGGATAAAGATCGTGAAATTTTTATGGTTATTTTTCTAGATAACCAGAATCACGTGATTAATTGTGAGGAGATGTTTGTAGGAACATACAACTGCGTTGAGGTTCATCCTAGAGAAGTCGCTAGAAAAGCCTTACAATACAATGCGGCAGCATTAATTTTAGCACATAACCATCCTTCAGGCTTAGCTGAACCAAGTCAAGCTGATCGTGCATTAACTAAAAAAATCGAACAAGTTTGTGAATTAATTGATGTCCGAGTTATCGATCATCTCGTCATTGGTAAAGGTGAATACGTCTCTTTTGCGGAACGAGGATGGATTTTATAATAACTTTTACTTACAATATAAAATTAAATAGCCATTAAGTAACAGACTATGAACCAACAATTGGAATTATTAGAAACAAAAGTTGCATTTCAAGAGATGACCATTGAAGAATTAAATCAAATGGTGGTTAATCTACAGGCCGATATCAGCAAACTTAAAGAACAATTAACGTTATTATCACAAAAATTACAAGCAACCCAAACATCGAACATAGCAAGTTTATCAGAAGAAACTCCGCCTCCACATTATTAACTTATAGCATTAAAATGTTTTGAAGAATTCCTACTAATTACGGACAAAATGGTGGCTATATCATTTGCCATCCCGCTTAAAATTGCTGGTACTTATATTAAACTTTGGTAGTTAAATCTATAATAATTAGCTAATAAAAAACCGGCTCATTAGCCGGTTTTAAGTTTAAGCTTTAATTAATTATTTATTCAGCTGCTGCTTCTGCTTCTACAGCAGGGCGATCAACTAATTCAATATAAGCCATTGGAGCATTATCTCCATCACGGAAACCACATTTTAAAATGCGTACATAACCGCCAGGACGGGTAGCAAAACGTGGGCCTAAATCTGAAAATAATTTTTTCACTGTATCTTTATCACGGATACGAGCAAAAGCCAAACGGCGATTAGCTACGCTATCGCTTTTGGCTAGCGTAATTAACGGTTCAACAACACGACGCAACTCTTTTGCTTTAGGCAATGTAGTTTTGATGATTTCATGTTCAACAAGTGAACTAGTCATGTTACGAAACATTGCTTGACGATGGCTGCTATTTCGGTTCAGTTGACGACCACTTTTACGATGGCGCATAACTTTATCCTTCTTATATAAATTTTATTTTAGTCTTCAACAATACTTGCTGGTGGCCAGTTCTCAAGACGCATGCCTAAAGACAAACCACGAGACGCGAGCACATCCTTAATTTCAGTAAGTGATTTCTTACCAAGATTAGGGGTTTTAAGTAACTCAACTTCGGTACGTTGTACTAAATCACCAATATAATGAACTGCTTCTGCTTTTAAGCAATTAGCAGACCGAACAGTTAATTCGAGATCATCTACTGGACGTAGAAGAATCGGATCAAATTCCGGTTTATCTTCTTTAACTTCAGGTTGACGTACATCACGTAAATCAACGAAAGCTTCAAGTTGTTCAGCCAAAATAGTTGAAGCACGACGAATAGCCTCTTCAGGATCAATCGTACCATTAGTTTCCATATCAATAACTAATTTATCTAAATCGGTACGTTGTTCCACACGAGCCGCATCGACAGAATAAGCGATACGCTCGACTGGGCTATAACATGCATCAACTAATAGACGACCAATCGGTCGCTCTTCATCTTCTGACTTAACGCGAGCAGAAGCAGGGACATAACCACGTCCTCGTTGTACACGAATACGCATACTAATTGAAGCATTGGCATCAGTAAGATGACAAATTACTAAATCAGGATTAACAATTTCAACATCACCATCGTGAGTGATATCTGATGCAGTTACCGCACCTACCCCTGATTTATTTAAAGTCAGCATAACATCATCTTTAGTATGTACACGTACTGCTAATTTTTTCAAATTAAGCAGAATATCAAGCACATCTTCTTGAACGCCTTCTTTAGTACTATACTCATGCAGAACACCGTCAATTTCAACTTCGGTCACTGCATATCCCGGCATAGATGATAATAAAATGCGGCGTAGTGCATTACCTAAAGTATGTCCAAAACCACGCTCAAGTGGCTCTAAAGTCACTTTTGCATGAGTTGGGCTGTATTGAACAACGTCAACTAGGTGAGGTTTTAAAAACTCTGTTACAGAACCCTGCATTATGTCCTCTCTTAAGTGCTAAACTTTACTTAGAGTAAAGTTCGACGATCAAATGTTCGTTGATGTCAGCAGATAAATCTGAACGTTCTGGTAAGCGTTTGAACACACCTTCCATTTTGCTAGCATCAACTTCTAACCATGTTGGTTTTTCACGTTGTTCAGCTAACTCTAAAGCGGCTTTAATACGTGCTTGTTTTTTAGATTTTTCACGAACACTAATCACATCTTCAGGTGAAACTTGATAAGATGCGATGTTAACAACGTGACCATTAACAAGAACAGCTTTATGACTAACTAATTGACGAGCTTCAGCACGAGTTGCACCGAATCCCATACGATAAACAACGTTATCTAAGCGACGTTCTAAAAGACCTAACAAGTTTTCACCTGTATTACCTTTAATACGTGCTGCATTTTTGTAGTAATTACGGAATTGACGTTCTAGAATTCCATAAATACGTCTAACTTTTTGTTTTTCGCGTAACTGAACACCATAATCTGATAAACGCGGTTTACGCGCACCATGTTGTCCAGGAGCTTGTTCTAACTTACATTTACTGTCAACCGCTCGGACGCCAGACTTAAGGAATAAATCTGTACCTTCACGACGACTTAATTTGAGCTTTGGTCCCAAATATCTTGCCATTTTTTTTCTCCAATAATCCTATAAACATTCAATGTTTAATAAAAAATTAAACACGACGTTTCTTTGGTGGACGACAACCGTTATGAGGAATCGGAGTAACATCAGTAATATTAGTGATGCGATAACCCGCTGCATTTAATGCACGAATTGTTGACTCACGACCAGGACCAGGTCCTTTTACCATAACTTCTAGATTCTTAATTCCGTAGTCTTTTACGGCTTCTGCACAACGCTCTGCTGCTACTTGAGCTGCGAACGGAGTTGACTTACGAGAGCCACGGAAACCAGAACCACCAGCGGTTGCCCAACCCAACGCATTACCTTGACGATCGGTAATTGTTACGATTGTATTGTTAAATGATGCATGAATATGAGCTATACCATCAGAAACTTGCTTTTTAACACGTTTACGTGTACGAACAGGTGTCTTTGCCATTTATTATCACCTCAATTATTTCTTGATTGGCTTACGCGGTCCCTTACGGGTACGAGCGTTAGTCTTAGTGCGTTGACCACGGACAGGAAGTCCACGACGATGACGCACACCACGATAACAACCAAGGTCTAATAAACGCTTGATACTCATAGTTACTTCACGACGTAAATCACCTTCAACAGTGAATTTAGCGACTTGTTCACGTAACTTTTCAATCTGATCTTCAGATAGTTCTCTGATCTTAACATGTTCAGGAATACCAGCTTCAGCACAAATTGTCTTAGCACGGGTATTACCGATACCATAAATTGCTTGTAATGCAATAACAGTATGTTGTTGATCAGGAATGTTAATGCCTGCTATACGGGCCACTATGCACTCCTTTATTGTTAATGTTCAGCAAATCCACCATACTGAAAAGCCCGTTTTCAGGATACTCAAACGGCGGATCTACAAAAAAATTTTAGGCTGGCTATTCTAGCCAGCTTTACTATACTTTGGCAAGTAAAATATGCAAAAGTTCAATTTCGCAGTTAAATAATATTAACCTTGACGTTGTTTGTGTTTACCTTCAATGCAAATAACACGAACGATGCCATTGCGTTTGATGATTTTACAATTTCTGCATAATTTCTTGACTGAAGCACGAACTTTCATGTTTTTCTCCGTAACTTCTGGCTAACTTATCGGCCGTAGCCTTTAAGGTTCGCTTTCTTTAACACTGACTCATAACGATTTGGCATCATTAAAGTCTGTACTTGTGCCATAAAATCCATGATTACAACAACTACAATTAATAAAGATGTTCCACCAAATTGAACTGGAACTTTCATCGCACTTGTCATAAACATTGGTACCAAACATACAAAAGTAATGTAGATAGCGCCAATTAGCGTTAAACGTGTCATTACTTTATCAATATACTTAGATGTTTGTTCACCTGGACGGATACCTGGAATAAATGCACCAGATTTTTTTAACTGATCTGCTGTTTCTCTCGGATTGAAAACCAATGCGGTATAGAAGAAACAGAAGAAAATAATCGCAGCTGCAAAAAAGATTATGTATAACGGTTGATCATGAGAGAAATATTGCCCAATAAGAACAAAGATATATCTCCATCCTTCACCATTTCCTTGGAACCAAGAAGCCATCATTGATGGTAACATAATAATTGTTGAAGCAAATATTGCTGGAATTACACCTGCCATATTAATTTTAAGAGGTAAATGCGTACTTTGTGCGGCATACACACGACGACCTTGTTGTCTTTGAGCGTAATTAACGACAATACGTCGTTGACCACGTTCAACAAAAACGACAAAGTAAGTCACACCAACCACTAATGCAGCGATTACTAATAATAAAATCGGATGCAAATCACCAGAACGAGCTTGTTCAATTGTTTCATATATCGCATGAGGAAGACTTGCCACAATACCAGCAAAGATAATGATAGAAATACCATTACCTACACCGCGCTCTGTGATCTGTTCACCCAACCACATAAGAAACATAGTGCCAGTAACTAAGCTAACCGATGCAATAAAATAGAAAGAAAATCCTGGATTAATCACAACTTGACTATAACCAGGAATATTCGGTAAACCAGTCGCAATACCGACTGCTTGTACAATCGCTAAAGCTAGTGTGCCATAACGAGTATATTGGCTAATTTTCTTACGACCTGATTCACCTTCTTTCTTCAATTCAGCTAATTTAGGATTAATTGATGTCAATAACTGCACAATGATTGATGCAGAAATATAAGGCATTATCCCTAAAGCAAATATTGAAGCACGGCTTAAAGCACCACCAGAGAACATATTGAACATACCAACAATACCATTAGATGATGCTTGTAGTAAGTCCGATAACGCTTTAGTATCAACACCAGGAACCGGAACGTAAGAACCAAGACGGAAAACAATAAGCGCTAAAAGCACAAATAATAAACGTCTTTTAAGCTCACTACTACCGCCTCGTGTGCTTTGAAAATCTAATCCTGGTTGCTTTGCCATCTTTCTAATTATTCCTCAATTTTTCCGCCAGCAGCTTCAATTGCAGCTTTAGCACCTTTAGTTACTCGAATACCACGAACTGTTACTGGTTTAGAAATTTCACCAGATAACATGATTTTTGCATATTCGATTTGTGAATTAATCACATTAGCAACTTTTAAGCTATTTAGGTCAACAATATCACCTTCAACTTTCATTAAATCTGAAAGACGAACTTGTGCTGTTACCATAGCTTTACGTGAGGTAAAACCAAATTTTGGTAAACGACGATATAAAGGCATTTGACCACCTTCAAAGCCACGACGAACGCCGCCACCTGAACGAGATTTTTGACCTTTGATACCACGAGTACCAGTTTTACCAAGCCCTGAACCGATTCCACGGCCTACGCGCTTAGGTGCATGCTTTGAACCTTCAGCAGGAGATAAAGTATTTAAACGCATTACTATTACTCCTCAACTTTAACCATGTAATAAACTTGGTTTACCATACCGCGAATTGCAGGTGTATCTTCACGTTCAACAGTATGACCAATACGACGTAATCCTAAACCAACTAACGTTGCTTTATGCTTCGGTAGACGACCAATAGAACTACGAGTTTGTGTAATTTTAATTGTCTTTGCCATGGCTAATTACCCCAAAATTTCTTCGACGGTTTTACCACGCTTAGCAGCAACCATTTCTGGAGATTTCATATTTTCTAAGCCATCAATCGTTGCACGAACCACGTTAATTGGGTTTGTAGAACCATATGCTTTAGCTAGAACGTTACGAACACCAGCAACTTCTAATACAGCACGCATCGCACCACCGGCGATAATACCAGTACCTTCTGATGCTGGTTGCATATAAACACGAGAACCTGTGTGAGCACCTTTAACTGGATGCTGTAAAGTATCGTTGTTTAACGCAACATTGATCATATTGCGACGTGCTTTTTCCATTGCTTTTTGGATTGCTGCTGGCACTTCACGTGCTTTACCATATCCAAAACCTACGCGGCCATTACCGTCACCAACAACAGTTAGTGCAGAAAAACTAAAAATACGACCACCTTTTACGGTTTTAGAGACTCGGTTAACTGCGATTAATTTTTCCTGCAGTTCACCAGCTTGTTTTTCGATGTTTGACATCTTTAACTCCTACCTTAGAACTGTAGGCCAGCTTCGCGAGCAGCATCTGCTAGCGCCTGAACTCGACCATGATATTGGAAACCTGAACGATCAAAAGAAACTTCTTTGATATCTTTCGCTAATGCACGCTCTGCAATTGCTTTACCAACTGCTGCTGCTGCATCTTTGTTTCCAGTGTATTTTAAACTTTCACTGATAGCTTTTTCTAATGTAGAAGCGGCTGCCAGTACTTCTGATCCGTTTGGTGCGATAATCTGCGCATAAATATGACGCGGAGTACGGTGAACTACTAAGCGAGTTGCAAGTAGTTCATGCATCTTACGACGCGCTTTAGTTGCACGACGGATACGAGCTGATTTCTTATCCATAGTGTTACCTTACTTTTTCTTAGCTTCTTTAGTACGCACAACTTCATCTGCGTAACGAACACCTTTACCTTTATAAGGTTCAGGACGACGATAAGCACGGATATCTGCTGCCACTTGTCCGATTAACTGTTTATCAGCACTTTTTAGTACGATTTCAGTTTGAGAAGGACACTCAGCTGTTACACCTTTAGGTAATTGATGTTCAATTGGATGTGAATATCCAAGAGATAAACCAATTGCATTACCTTTAACTTGTGCACGATAACCGACACCAACTAGCTGAAGTTTTTTAGTAAAACCTTCAGTAACACCAATTACCATTGCATTAATCAATGCACGAGCTGTACCTGCTTGAGCCCAAGCATCAGCAAAACCGTCACGAGGTGCAAATTTAATTTGACCTTCTTCTTGATTAATTACAACAGCATTATTTATTGTGCGAGATAACTCGCCATTTTTACCTTTAATCGTAATTACCTGACCATTGAGTTTTACCTCTACGCCAGCAGGAACAACGACAGGTGCTTTTGCAACACGAGACATTTTTTTCTCCCTTACGCTACGTAGCAGATAATTTCACCACCAAGACCAGCTTGGCGTGCTGCACGATCAGTCATAACACCTTTAGAAGTAGAAATAACTGCAATACCTAATCCAGCCATTACTTTTGGTAATTCATCTTTACGTTTATAAATACGTAAACCTGGACGGCTAACACGTTTAATACTTTCTACAACAGCCTTACCTTGGAAATATTTTAAAGTGATTTCCAATTCTGGTTTAGTGTCACCAACTACTTTATAGTCCCCGATATAACCTTCTTCTTTTAGCACATTGGCAATTGCCACTTTTAGCTTAGAGGAAGGCATGGTGACTGCAACTTTATTCGCAGCTTGACCGTTACGAATACGGGTCAACATATCTGCTATAGGATCTTGCATGCTCATCTATAACACTCCCCTGATTACCAACTTGCCTTTTTAAGACCAGGAATCTCACCACGCATGGCTGACTCACGAACCTTAATACGGCTTAAACCAAATTTACGAAGGACGCCATGAGGACGACCGGTTTGACGACAACGACGACGTTGACGTGATGGACTAGAATCACGAGGAAGCGTTTGCAATTTAAGCACTGCATTCCAACGATCTTCATCTGATGCATTAAGATCAGAGATAATCGCTTTTAATTCTTGACGCTTTGCAAAATATTTTTCTGCTAGCTTTACGCGTTTCTTATCGCGTTCAATCATTGATTGTTTAGCCATTATGCCCTACCTTACTTACGAAATGGGAAGTTAAAGGCAGATAATAAAGCTCGGCCTTCTTCATCAGATTGTGCAGTAGTTGTGATAGTAATATCTAAACCACGAACACGATCAACTTTATCATAATCGATTTCAGGGAAAACGATTTGTTCACGAACACCCATGCTATAGTTACCACGACCATCGAAAGATTTTGCGCTTAAGCCACGAAAATCTCGAGTACGAGGAAGAGCAATATAAACTAGACGTTCAAAAAATTCCCACATACGTTCGCCACGTAAAGTGACCTTACAACCAATAGGATACCCTTGACGGATTTTAAAACCAGCAACTGATTTGCGTGCTTTAGTGACAAGTGGTTTTTGACCACTGATTGCTGCTAAATCAGCAACCGCATTATCTAATAATTTCTTATCAGTAATTGCTTCACCCACACCCATATTCAAGGTGATCTTTTCGATCCGAGGGACTTGCATGACAGATTTGTAGCCAAACTGTTCTTGCAGTTTATTTACTACCTGTGCTTTGTAGTAATCATGCAGTTTCGCCATCGTACACTCCAAATTACTTAATTGATTAATTTATTAGTAGACTTATAAAAACGGACTTTTTTTCCATCTTCAAAACGAAAGCCTACGCGATCTGCTTTGCCTGTATCTTGGTTAAAAATTGCTACGTTAGAAACGTTAATTGGCGCTTCTTTCTCAACAATTCCACCTTCTTGATTTAATGCAGGTACTGGTTTTTGGTGTTTTTTCACCAAATTAATACCTTCAACAATCACTTTACCAGTAGACAAAACACTTTTTACTTTACCGCGTTTACCTTTATCTTTACCGGCTAACACGATAACTTCATCTTCTCGACGGATTTTAGCTGCCATTACCCGCTCCTTACAGTACTTCTGGTGCTAATGAAATGATCTTCATAAACTTCTCAGAACGAAGTTCACGAGTGACCGGTCCAAAAATACGCGTACCAATCGGTTGCTCACTGTTATTATTTAAAATAACACAAGCATTGCGATCGAAACGAATGACAGATCCATCAGGACGACGAACACCTTTTCTAGTGCGCACGACGACAGCTTTAAGTACATCACCTTTTTTCACTTTACCACGTGGAATTGCTTCTTTAATGGTAACTTTGATGATATCACCGACAGCTGCATAACGACGATGCGATCCACCGAGAACCTTGATACACATTACGCTACGTGCGCCAGAGTTATCAGCAACATCGAGCCTAGTCTGTTCTTGGATCATTTTAATGCTCCGTATAAATTAATTATTGTCTAATCTACCTTCATCCACCTCAACTACCATGGATAAGAATAGACAACCAAAAACCCACATATGTGAGGGCGCATAGTATAACACCACTCAAATAAAATGGATAGCATAAAATAAACGGCCGATGAGCCGTTTATTAAATTATGTACAGTTTTTAATCAAAAAAGATTAACTAACTGCTTTTTCAACGATTCGAACAAGAGTCCAAGATTTGGTTTTTGATAATGGACGACACTCTTTAATTTCAACAGTATCACCAATACCACACTCGTTGTTTTCATCATGTACATGCAATTTAGTCGTACGTTTAATGAACTTACCATATAACGGATGCTTCACTTTACGTTCAATAGCTACAGTAATAGATTTATCCATTTTGTCGCTAATAACACGACCTTGCTGAGTACGAATTTTTACTTCAGTAGTCATATTACGCACCCGCCTTCTCAGTTAATAACGTTTTAACTCGTGCAATATTACGACGCACTTGTTTTAACATATGAGTTTGTGTTAACTGACCCCCAGCTAATTGCATACGTAAGTTAAATTGCTCACGTAATAAATTAAGAAGTTCAGTATTTAACTCTTCAACGCTTTTTTCGCGTAGCTCTTTTGCTTTCATTTACATCACCGTCTTAATCACAAAGGTGGTTTTAATTGGCAGTTTTGCAGCTGCCAACGCAAATGCTTCACGAGCAACTTCTTCCGGTACACCGTCCATTTCATAAAGGACTTTACCTGGTTGAATCTGAGCAACCCAGTATTCAACGTTACCCTTACCTTTACCCATACGCACTTCAAGTGGTTTTTCAGTAATTGGTTTATCAGGGAAAACTCGAATCCAGATTTTACCTTGACGCTTAACTGCACGAGTCATTGCACGACGTGCCGCTTCGATCTGGCGCGCAGTCAAACGACCACGACCCACAGCCTTAAGACCGAATGTACCGAAACTAACGTCAGTACTTACAGCAAGACCACGATTGCGGCCCTTGTGCACTTTACGGAATTTTGTACGCTTTGGTTGTAACATCAGCGACGCTCCTTATTGTTTTCGGCCTTTGCGCTGCTTTTTCGGTTGAGCAGCAGGTTGTTTTTCTGCTTGTTCAACGGCAGCCATACCACCAAGGATCTCACCTTTGAAGATCCACACTTTAACACCAATAATACCATAGGTAGTTAATGCTTCAGATGTACCATAATCGATATCAGCACGTAGAGTATGTAGAGGCACACGACCTTCACGATACCATTCACTACGAGCGATTTCAGCGCCGCCTAAACGACCACTTACTTCAACTTTGATACCTTTAGCACCCGCTTTCATTGCGTTTTGAACCGCACGTTTCATAGCACGACGGAACATAACACGGCGTTCTAACTGAGAGGTAATACTGTCAGCAACTAATTTAGCGTCAAGTTCTGGTTTACGAACTTCAGCAATATTAATTTGTACTGCAACATCACGTTTCTCTCTTTTGTCTTTGTATTTATTGACAATAGAAGCTACGGCATTACGTAATTTTTCAACGTCCTCACCTTTTTTACCAATCACAATACCTGGACGAGCAGTGTGAATAGTAATGCGAACGTTAGTTTCTGCTGAACGGTCGATCACAATTTTAGAGATAGATGCTTGTGCTAATTCTTTATTTAAGAACTCACGCACTCTAAAATCACTTTCTAAATTATCAGCGAATGTCTTTGTACCCGAATACCATGTAGATGTCCAAGGCTTGACGATGCCTAGTCGGATACCATTTGGATTTACTTTTTGACCCATTGCTATTCTCCAGCCTAGCGATCAGAGACGATCACGGTGATGTGACTCGTACGCTTCAAAATTCGATCTGCACGACCTTTTGCACGAGGCATAATACGCTTCATGGTTGGGCCTTCGTCTACGAAAATTTTCGCGACTTTCAGATCATCAATATCAGCACCATCGTTATGCTCTGCATTAGCAATAGCAGACTCTAATACTTTTTTAACTAGTACAGCCGCTTTTTTATTGGTGTACGTTAAAATATCAAGTGCCTGAGACACTTTTTTACCGCGAACAAGATCTGCAACTAAGCGAACTTTTTGTGCAGAAGAACGAGCGTGGCGGTACTTTGCAATTGTTTCCATCTCTTTCTCCTACTTATTTCTTCTTAGCTTTCTTATCCGCAGCGTGGCCGCGATAAGTACGAGTCGGCGCGAATTCACCCAATTTATGACCAACCATTTCGTCGGAAACATAAACTGGAACGTGCTGACGACCATTATGGACAGCGATGGTCAAACCGATCATGTTAGGAAAGATCGTTGAACGACGGGACCAAGTACGAATTGGTTTCTTGTCCCCGCTTTCCACCGCTTTCTCTACCTTCTTCAGCAAGTGTAGGTCAATAAAAGGACCCTTCTTGAGAGAACGTGGCATAGCTAATCCTCTATATTAATTATTTCTTATTGCGACGGCGAACAATATACTTATCAGTACGTTTGTTGCTACGCGTTTTCAATCCTTTGGCTTTTTGACCCCATGGAGACACAGGATGTTTACCAAAGTTACGACCTTCACCACCACCATGTGGATGGTCTACCGGGTTCATTGCTGTACCACGAACAGTAGGACGAACACCACGCCAACGCGAAGCACCCGCTTTACCTAATACGCGAAGCATATGTTCTGAATTACCCACTTCACCAATAGTGGCGCGGCAATCAGATAATACTTTACGCATTTCACCTGAACGTAGACGTAATGTTACATAAGCACCATCACGAGCAACGATTTGAACATAACTACCAGCAGAGCGAGCAAGTTGTCCGCCTTTACCTGGTTTCATTTCAATATTATGCACGGTAGAACCGACTGGAATATTGCGCATCGGTAAACAGTTACCTGTTTTAATTGATGCATCAACACCAGATTGGATCTGATCACCTGCTTTTAAGCCTTTAGGCGCTAAAATATAACGACGTTCACCGTCTTTATATAGAACCAATGCAATATTTGCACTACGGTTCGGATCATATTCCAAACGTTCAACAACTGCTGGAATACCATCTTTATTACGCTTAAAGTCGACAATACGATAATGTTGTTTATGACCACCACCGATATGACGGGTAGTGATACGACCATTATTATTGCGACCACCAGTTTTGCTTTTTGAATCAAGCAACGGTGCATAAGGCTTACCTTTATGCAACTCTGGGTTAACCACTTTAACAACGTGGCGACGACCCGGAGATGTAGGTTTACACTTAACAACTGCCATTGTTCTTACTCCTCCGAATTACTCAGCGACGCCAGCAAGGTCTAAGTTTTGACCTTCTGCTAAAGTAACGTAAGCTTTTTTCCAGTCGCTGCGGCGACCGATTTGTTGACCACGACGTTTTACTTTGCCTTTAACAACAAGAGTATTTACGTCATCTACTTTAACTTCAAATAGTTGTTCAACTGCGGCTTTAATCTCTCTCTTAGTAGCATCTTTAGCAACTTTCAATACTAATGTATTTGTTTTTTCCATTGAAATAGATGCTTTTTCAGAAACATGTGGTGCTCGCAGGACTTTAAGCAGACGCTCTTCACGAATCATGCTAACATCTCCTCTACTTGTTTAACGGCATCAACAGTGATAACCACTTTGTCAAATGCAATCAAACTAACTGGATCAATACCTGCCACATCACGCACATCAACTTTATATAAGTTACGTGCTGCTAAGAAAAGATTTTCATCAACTTCAGAGGTAATGATTAGAACATCATTTAAGTTCATATCATTTAATTTCTGAGTTAATAATTTAGTCTTAGGTGCTTCAACAGTAAATGTTTCAACCACGATTAAACGTTCTTGACGCACTAATTCAGAGAAAATACTCTTTAATGCACCACGATACATTTTACGGTTAACTTTTTGGCTATGATCTTGTGGTTTTGCTGCAAATGTTACACCACCACTACGCCAGATTGGGCTCTTAATAGAACCTGAACGAGCACGACCAGTGCCTTTTTGACGCCATGGTTTTTTGCCTGAACCAGCGATTTCTGCACGAGTTTTCTGTGCGCGAGAGCCTTGACGAGCAGCAGATGCATAAGCAACAACTACTTGGTGAACTAACGCTTCATTAAACTCACGTCCGAAGGTAGTTTCGGAAACAGAAAGCGCTTGCGCGTCTTTTACTACTAATTCCATCTCTATCTCCTCGACGTTAAGCCTTGATTGCCGGTTTAACAATTACGTCACTATTGATTGCGCCTGGTACTGCACCTTTAATTAATAAAAGGTTACGTTCTGCATCAACACGCACAATATCTAAGTTTTGAACAGTTACACGTTCATTACCTAGGTGACCTGCCATTTTACGACCTTTGAACACTTTACCTGGAGTTTGGTTTTGACCGATAGAGCCATGACCACGGTGTGCCAAAGAGTTACCATGTGTTGCATCTTGAGTACGGAAATTCCAACGTTTAGTTACGCCAGCAAAACCTTTACCTTTAGATGTTCCAGTAACATCAACTTTTTTAACGTCTGTAAAAATATCAACGTTAATGCTTTGACCTACAGTATATTCGCCTTCTTCAAAACGGAATTCCCATAGACCACGACCAGCTTCAACGCCAGCCTTAGCGAAATGACCTGCTTCAGGTTTATTTACGCGGCTTGCTTTTTTGCTGCCAGTAGTAACCTGAATAGCTTGATAACCATCATTCTCAAGAGTTTTAACTTGAGTAACGCGGTTGCTTTGAACTTCAACTACGGTGACAGGAATAGAAACACCCTCTTCGGTGAAGATTCGTGTCATTCCTACTTTACGACCGATTAAACCAATCATTGTTTAGACCTCTCAATCATTCAGCTTAGGATTAACCTAAACTGATCTGCACATCAACACCGGCAGCAAGGTCTAGACGCATTAAAGCATCAACTGTTTTTTCAGTTGGCTCAACGATATCAACTAGACGTTTGTGAGTACGAATCTCATATTGATCACGCGCATCTTTATTTACGTGCGGAGAAATCAATACGGTGAAACGTTCTTTGCGTGTCGGTAATGGAATAGGACCACGAACTTGTGCGCCTGTGCGCTTCGCAGTTTCTACAATTTCAGCAGTTGATTGATCAATCAAACGATGATCAAACGCTTTTAACCGAATACGGATTCTTTGGTTCGACATGAGACCAGAGCTCCACTATTTAAAAGTTATAACAAAAGATTACTCCTCTTGCCCTGTTTCGATTGACAGGAGAGTGTAATCCGTTCTTTTTCGTAATTCCCAAATCGGGAATATTGTTGATATAATTCAATATTTTTACATAAAGATTATATCTTTTTACTCATTTGCTTACATAAAGACAATAAACAAAGTGGCGGGATTATACCCCGTTAGTTAATCAACATCAAGTATTAATTATCATACAGATAGAGAAAATATGATCATTAATAGCTATCAAAAAAGTTGAGGAACGGGGTTTTTTGACATATTTATGTCACTATCAGTCACTCAAGTCTGACTATCAAAATGCGCCTCAATACATCATTTTTATTTAATATTGCAATAACTCATCGCGATTTCAGATGCTAATTTTGTATTATTAAAAACAAGATTGATATTTGCTTCTAAGCTATCACCACCAGTTAACTCAACCACCTTCGCTAACAAGAATGGGGTAGTCTCTTTACCTTTAATTCCTTGCTCAACTGATTCTTTTAATGCTTTTTCAATTGCTGCCGTAATTAACGCTTCATCCATTGCATATTGTGTCGGGATAGGATTTGCAACCACAACTCCACCATTTAAACCTAAATCCCATTTTACTTTAATCATGTCAGCAATCTGTTTAGCGCTATCTAGTTTTACGCTAACATCAAACGGACTAGTTCGGCTAAAGAACGATGGCAGTTTTTCTGTTTGATAACCAACCACAGGCACACCAAATGTTTCAAGATATTCCATCGTTAAACCTAAATCTAAAATTGATTTCGCCCCAGCACAGACTACCGCAACATTGGTATTAGCGAGTTCTTGAAGGTCGGCTGAAATATCAAAGGTATGCTCAGCACCTCGATGAACACCACCAAGCCCGCCGGTTGCAAAAACTCGAATACCAGCTAATTCAGCAATAATCATTGTAGCTGCAACCGTTGTCGCACCATTTTGTTTATTGGCAACAACAACAGGTAAATCACGACGACTCACTTTTGTTACATTTAACCCTTCTTTACCAAGAATGGTGATCTCTTCTTTGGATAATCCCGCTTTTAAACGACCATTAATTACCGCAATCGTTGCAGGAATTGCGCCATTTTTTCTGACTATTTCTTCCACTTTTAATGCTGTTTCCACATTTTGTGGATAAGGCATACCATGTGAAATAATAGTAGATTCTAAAGCAACGACAGGTTGATTATTTTCAAGCGCTCGTTTGACTTCAGGCGAAATATCAAGATATTGATTATACTTAGACATATTGTTCATGAAAGGGACTCCAAAATATTTTGAACACAATTAATTGATAAATTAGGATTATTAGTAAATTCTGATGATAATGTTAATGATGAACAGGCTTGACCAAATTTCACACTTTGATAAAAACTCAGTCCATCCAAATAACCTTGTACAAGCCCAGCCAGCATCGCATCACCAGCACCAGTTACGCTAACAATGTCGGTAGGAATTGGCGCGGACCAACCACGTTCACCATCGATTTCACTATAGTAAACGCCATCAGCTCCAGCACTAATCGCAATTCGCTGTACACCTTGCTGATGGAACCAGTCAACTACTTTAGGAATATCATCATTGGTTTCGATTTTTATTCCACTTAAAATTTCCGCCTCTAAACGATTTGGTTTTAAGGTATGAATATATGATAACCAATCTTTGATTTTATGGGATTTAAATGCTGAAACAGTATCAACAAAAATCGGAATAGAGCCAGCATTACTAAACAGCCATGTCAGAGCTTCTTGTTGCAAATTACAGTCAATAACCAGTAATTTAGCATGTTGAATTAACTGTTTTGATTCATTTAATAAGCTTGGGTTTAACTTATTAATAATATCCATATCATTAATAGCTATCACCATTTCACCTGACTGATCAAGTAAAGAAAGATAGGTCGAAGTGCGATCCCCTTTTATCACATGGCAATGATCCATATTAACGCCTGACTTTCGAGTATGTTCGATAAGTTGCGCACCATAAAAATCATCACCTATCATTGAAACAAGGTAGGTATCAAGCCCTAATAGCGCTAAATTTTCAGCAATATTTCGCCCCACACCGCCAGGTGTACAACGAATTTTACCGGGATTGGAATCTTCATAAACTAATTGCTTATCTGAATAGCCGGTCACATCCATATTACATGAACCAACGACAACAACATGATTATTTTCCGATAAAAGATACCCTTTTCCTTTTATATAGCCTTTTTGAGTCAGCGTCATAATATAACCTGCCACACTAGAACGGGTAATGCCTAACATATCAGCAATAACATGCTGTTGGATGAAAGGATCGTTGCGAATAATCGTGAGGATCTGTTTTTCTCTTTTATTCATAAACACCTGTCTATTTTTAAGCACATGTTTAGTCTCTGACAATAACAGAATTATGAAAAGGTTAAAAGCAAACAAATAAACTAGATTGATAAAATGTGATAACTATCACAATTAAAAAAGTTGAGGTGCGGGGTTTTTGAGGAAATCATGTCGCCATAAAGGCGACTAATTAATGATCTTCTTTGGCGTGATTTAGGCTATATCTTGGAATTTCGACTTCAAGATCTTCGTCGGTCACTCGAGCTTGACAACTTAAACGACTATGAGGCTCAACGCCCCAAGCTTTATCGAGCATGTCATCTTCTTGTTCATCACTCTCTTCAAGTGAATCAAATCCTTTTCGAACTATACAGTGGCAAGTTGAACAAGCACAAGACATCTCACAAGCATGTTCAATTTCAATGTCATTGCGCAAAGCAACTTCTAAAATAGATTCGCCTTCTTCTGCCTCAACAGTTTTTCCTTCAGGACAAAGATCAGCATTTGGTAAAAAGGTAATTTTTGGCATAATAATCTCATTGGTTAAATATCATCAACGCTATGCCCGGTTAAGGCATGGCGTATTGATCTATTCATGCGTTTTGCTGCAAAAGTTTGCGTTGCATTATCAACATGTTTAATTTCTTGCTCAATCAAATAATAATCATCAGATCCAGTCGCTTGCTGTAATTGATTTTTAGCCTGTAATATGAGGTTAAGTTCCTCTTCATTTAATAAATCAGCATCTTTATCTAAAGCACTTTGCAAGGTTTCAAGAACTCGTGCTGCTTCCACTTTCTGCTCTGCAAGCATTCTTATTTGTTTATCTTGATTTGCATAATTGATTGAATCTTGAATCATGGTCGCAATTTCATTTTCTGTCAGTCCATAAGATGGTTTAACTTGAATTGCTGCCTCAACTCCTGTCGATTTTTCCATTGCAGTGACACTTAATAGGCCATCAGCGTCAACTTGAAAGGTAACTCGAATATGAGCTCCACCTGCTGGCATAGGAGGAATGCCCCTTAAAGTAAATTTTGCTAATGATCGACAATCATTAACACTTTCTCGTTCACCTTGTAAAACATGAATCATCATAGCCGTTTGGCCATCTTTAAATGTGGTAAATTCTTGTGCTCTCGCACACGGTATTGTGCTATTACGAGGGATGATTTTTTCCACTAAATCTCCCATCGTTTCAATGCCTAATGATAAAGGAATCACGTCAAGCAATAACATATCCGAATCAGGCTTATTGCCAACCAGTATATCCGCCTGTATTGCTGCACCAATGGCAACAACTTTATCTGGATCTATTGAAGTTAAAGGTTCGGTTTCAAAATAATGACCAACCAATTGTCTTACTAATGGCACTCGTGTTGAACCACCGACCATCACAACTTCACTAACTTCTTCAACATTAATTTGAGCATCTTTTAATGCTCGACGACAAACCGCCAACGTTCGTTTGACTAAAGGTTCAATTAGCGTTTTAAATTGCTCACGCGTTATAGTTAAAGATTGACCTTCTATGTTGACTAAAACAGAATCTTTCTGGCTTAGTGCAATTTTGACTTTAACCGCTTCATCAATAATTTTTTGGTTGATATGGGGATCAGTGTTATTTTCTAGACCGACTTGTCTTTTTAAATAATCTGCAAGTAGTCGGTCAAAATCATCACCGCCAAGCGCAGAATCGCCCCCCGTTGCTAAAACTTCAAATACCCCTTTATGTAAGCGCAAGATAGAAATATCAAACGTACCACCACCTAAATCATAAACAGCAATCACCCCTTCTTTGCCTGAATCTAAACCATAAGCAATCGCGGCAGCGGTTGGTTCATTCAATAATCTTAAAACATGCAGTCCAGCTAATTTAGCTGCATCTTTAGTTGCTTGTCTTTGCGCATCATCAAAATAAGCCGGTACGGTTATTACCGCCCCATCAATTTCACTTGCTAAACTCTGCTTAGCACGTTCAGCTAAAGCAATCAAAATTTCAGATGAAACTTGTACGGGATTAACTTGTTGATTAGGTAAATTTAATAAAGGAACACCATTATCAGTTTGGGAAAACGTATAAGGAAAACGCGAAATATCAATATCAGATAAGCTTCTGCCCATTAAACGTTTTATAGAACTAACAGTATTTAATGGATCACTTGCCGCATTAGTTTTAGCATTTTTTCCGACAGTTATAATAGTATTATCATCATGATCAACACCATAATGCACAACTGAAGGCAATAAGGCATCGCCTTCTAAATCAGGCAATACTTCGGATTGTCCGCTACGAACTGTTGCGACTAAGGAATTAGTTGTTCCAAGATCGATACCAATTGCTACACGACGCTGGTGAGGTTCTGGTGTTTGCCCTGGTTCACTAATCTGTAATAATACCATTTGATCTATCTCTAATTGATGTGTGACTTAATCTTAAATTATAAAGCAAATTGCTTTTCTTGTAACTTTTCGATTTGTTCAATCAACCTAGCCAGATAACGGATTTTATAGATTTGATTAAGTGCGGTTTGCCAATCTTGTTTCGAAATATAATCCAATAATTGCTGATAGACTTGTTTTTTTCGTTCTGAAATTTCCGAATAAAAATTATCTAAAAGATCAAGATTATTTTGGCTTTCAATATCATCCAATTTTTCTCGCAAACTGAATTGTTCCATTAAAAAATCAGCATCGTGAATAATATTCTGTTCTGTAGCAACATCAAATCCCTGCAAAGATAACAAATATTCAGCCGCTTTTATCGGATTTTTTAATGTTTGATAGCCATCATTAATCATTGCCGACTTCTGAATAATTGCCACTTTTTCATTATCAGCTACCTGAGCGAAATTATCAGGATGATATTGCCGTTGTAACTGTTGATAGTTGACCGTTAACTGGCCATTATCAATTGGCAATTTAATCGGTAATTGAAATAATTCAAAATAATTAGTCAAAATTCATGTCCCAACTAAACATTAAAGCTTTCGCCACAACCGCATTCATTCTTAGAATTAGGATTATTGAATTTAAAGCCTTCGTTTAGGCCTTCTTTGACAAAATCAAGCTCTGTTCCATCAATATAAACTAAGCTCTTTTTATCAACGATAACTTTGATATCTTTATCTTCAAATACACTATCATCGTCATTAATAGCATCAGCAAATTCTAGGACATAAGCCATGCCTGAGCAACCAGAGGTTCTCACTCCTAATCTGAGTCCAACCCCTTTACCTCTATTAGCTAAGAAAGCTTGAACTCGATTGGCTGCACTATTAGTTAATGTGATTGCCATCAACGTTGTCCTTTTTTGGATTTATAATCATCAATTGCCGCTTTAATTGCGTCTTCGGCTAAAATTGAACAGTGAATTTTAACTGGTGGCAAGGCAAGTTCTTTAGCGATATCTGTGTTTTTAATCGCTTCAGCTTCATCTAACGATTTACCTTTGATCCATTCAGTCACTAATGAACTTGAAGCAATGGCGCTACCACAACCATAAGTTTTGAATTTAGCATCTTCAATAATACCATCATCATTAACTTTGATTTGTAATCGCATTACATCGCCACACGCTGGGGCGCCAACCATTCCACTACCAACATTAGGATCATTTTGATCGAAAGAGCCAACATTGCGGGGATTTTCATAATGATCGACGACTTTATCACTGTATGCCATAATTTGCTCCTAATTTTAATGGGCTGACCACTTAATTTTTGTTAGATCAACACCATCTTTAAACATTTCCCAAAGTGGAGAAAGATCCCTTAATTTACCGATAGAATCTTTAATTAACTTAATAACATAATCCACTTCTTCTTCGGTACTAAATCGCCCAAGTGAGAATCGAATTGAGCTATGTGCAAGTTCATCGTTAAGTCCTAATGCTCGCAATACATAAGATGGTTCTAAACTTGCAGATGTACATGCAGAACCTGATGATACTGCTAAGTCTTTTAAAGCCATCATAAGTGATTCACCTTCAATATAAGCAAAGCTTACATTTAAGATATTAGGAACACTATGCTCTAATGAACCATTAAGGTAGACTTCTTCGATATCTTTTAGACCATTCCATAAACGGTTTTTTAATGCCAAAAGGCGGGGCATTTCTGTAGCCATTTCTTCTTTGGCTATGCGATAAGCTTCGCCCATACCAACAATTTGATGAACTGGTAATGTACCAGAGCGCATACCGCGTTCATGACCTCCACCATGCATTTGAGCTTCAATGCGCACACGAGGTTTACGTCTAACATAAAGTCCACCAATCCCTTTTGGTCCATAGATTTTATGTCCAGAAAATGACATAAGATCGACTTTTAATTTAGACAGATCAATTGGCAACTTACCAACACTTTGGGTTGCATCAACATGAAATACAATACCTCTTTCACGACACATCTCACCAATTTTTTCGATATCTTGAATAACGCCAGTTTCATTATTAACGTGCATAATAGATACCACTGTTGTATCACTACGCATTGCCGCAGCTAATTTATCAAGGTTAAGTATACCATCTGATTCTGGCGCTAAATAAGTAACTTCATAACCTTCTCGTTCTAATTGACGACAAGTATCAAGTACGGCTTTATGTTCAGTTTTACAGGTAATAATGTGTTTACCTTTAGCTTGATTGAAATGTGCTGCACCTTTAATGGCTAAGTTATCTGCTTCTGTCGCTCCTGATGTAAAAACAATTTCTCGTGAATCTGCACCAATTAAATCAGCAATTTGGTTACGTGCTATGTCAACAGCTTCTTCTGCTTGCCAACCAAATTTATGAGAACGTGAAGCGGGATTTCCAAAAACACCATCCGGTGTTAAATACTGCATCATTTTTTCAGCTACTCTTGGATCAACAGGCGTAGTGGCTGCATAATCCATATAAATAGGTAATTTCATTAATTACTCCCAATTACAAATTCTGTATTCTATTTCTTTAATTAATTCTGGCGTGATGGAGATGACTTTGTCGATTTGCGACAGCTCTTACTTCCTGATTATTCACTAGTTCGCTTAATGTGATGCTGGTCAAAAAATCGTTTATTCGTTCACTTAAATCATTCCATAAACTATGAGTAAGGCATCTTACACCTTTTTGACATCCAGTATGCCCATGGCATCTGGTTGCATGAACAGTTTCGTCTACTGCTTTAACAATCGAACTAATCGCAATTTGATCCATACTACGGCCAAGTACATAACCACCGCCAGGACCTCTTACACTTGAGACTAGACCATTTTTACGCAACCTAGAAAAAAGTTGTTCTAAATAAGATAGTGAAATTTCCTGACGTTCTGAAATATCAGCAAGTGATACAGGGCCGGAACCAGAATGCAGCGCTACATCTAACATAGCTGTAACCGCATAACGCCCTTTTGATGTCAATTTCATTAATCATTCCTCTATATTTAATAATAAATATTTTATATATCCTTTAATTTTAGTCAAGTATTTAGTTGACTATTTTAGTGGGAATTAAGTTATCAGTTCATCATCGACGAAATATAACCAAATATGCTAATCTAATAGGCTGATTTGATACTGGAGTTAAGGAATGAATTTAGTAATACGTTGGTGTTTAATATCAAGCACTTTATTGGCAAACAGTCTATTTGTAGAAGCATCACAACATGAGTTGCGCCAAAATTATCAAAGATGGCAAAACACCTATCAATCATTAAACTATGATGAGCAACAAGCATTACTAAAACAATTAAATAATTACTCACTTTATCCTTATGCGGCTGTGCAGTTTTTTCAAAAAAATATCAAAACGGTACCACCACAACTCGTCAGTAGTTTTGTAAAAAAATATGATGACTTTCCATTAACTTCATCATTAACTCAAGCTTATTTGAATGAACTATCAAATCGTAAAGATTGGAATGCCATAGTCACTTTTCCTAAAGACAATTCAATTAGCTCTAATTGTCGATATCAATATGCAAAATTACAAAAAAATAATGACAAATCGGTTTTAGATAGTGTCGAATCGCTATGGTTAACGGGTAAAGAATTACCTTCAGCCTGTGATCCATTGTTGGATGCATGGTCAAAAAGTGGAAAACGTACATCAAATCTTATTTTATCTCGTATTGAGCTTGCGTTTGAAAGCAATAATTTAAAACTTGCTCGTCATTTAACCAACTTATTAGATGACAATAATCAAACAAATTATTTATTGGCCGTGCTTGATAATCCAAGAAAACTTGACGAATTTTCCAAAAACATTAAAACCAGCACATTTACCAAAAAAATAGTCTTAGCATCTTACCCTCGTTTGGTCAAAGCCGACAAAAATCTTGCGGCAGCATTGTTACCACAACTGATAAAAAAACAGAATCTAACTGATGAGGAACAAAATAGATTACAAAGTAGCTTAGCAAATAGCTATTTTAGTGATTCAGTAACAACAGAACAGAGCAAATGGCGAGATAATTACCTAACTAAAAGCCATGATACTGCATTAGTTGAAAAACGTATTCGCATGGCTATTGATGCAAATAACTACAAAGATATTGCTCATTGGATAAAACAATTAAAGCCAGAAGACCAATTAAAAGAAGAATGGCAATACTGGCAAGCCAGAGTATTACTTAAAAATAAGAAAACCAATGAAGCCAAAAATATTTTAAAAACATTGAGCAACAACCGAGGTTTTTATGGAATGATAAGTGCTCAAGCACTTAATCAACCATATATAATCAACAATTTATCTAAAAAACTGCCAACAACAGAAGTAAATTCTTTGAAAGCCAAATATGATCAAAAACCATTTGCCATTCGAATCAAAGAGCTAAGGTTTTTAGGTATGCTAGCGGAATCAAAACAAGAATGGCGTTATATACTTAAAGCAAAAGAAAATGAATATCTCGATTTAGCTCAATATGCTTACCATAAGGGCTGGGGAGATCTTAGTATTCAAGCAACAATATCTGGAAAATTATGGGATAATTGGACAGAACGATTACCTATCATGTACAAAAAGCTATATAATGAAGCTTTAAAAGATAAAGCTATTCCGCTATCTTACGCTTTAGCCATCACGCGTCAAGAAAGTGCTTTTGATGCAGCAATACAGTCTCCTGTCGGAGCAAGTGGCTTAATGCAATTAATGCCAGCAACAGCAAAAGAAACGGCCAAAAAAGTCACCAACATTAGCTATAATTCACCAAACCAATTATTTGAGCCTATGACTAATGTACAATTAGGCACTTATTTTCTAAACAGCGTTTATTTACAAAATGATAACAACCGTATTTTATCTTCAGCAGCCTATAATGCAGGTCCAAGCCGAGTAAAAAAATGGTTGAATAATAGCAACGGAAAGCTTGATGCAGTCGAATTTATTGAAAGTATTCCTTTCAATGAAACACGAAATTATGTCAAAAGTGTATTAGTATATGATTATATTTATCAGCACATTTTAGGGGAACAAACCCCACATATACTGACAAAAAAAGAATTTAATAGACAATACTAATGGTGCATTACATGAAAACTAAAGAATGGAACCAAACGGTTGAAATATTACACCAAGCATTTAATAACGGTTATTCATTAGATATTTTAAAACTACTGATGACATCTGATGAACGTGATGCTTTAATTACACGAGTCAAAATTGTACGCTCATTACTTGATGGATCAATTAATCAGCGCCAGCTTAAAGATCAATTGAAAATCGGTATTGCAACAGTCACCCGAGGTTCAAACAGTTTAAAAGAAGCAACACCTGAATTTAAAGCATGGCTAGAAAAGATTTTATTGAACTCTAATGACTAAAAACTATCGTCAATATTCATGACGATAGCATGTTATAACGATAGGTTTGATTGAATATTGACTTCTTCATCCGCCACAACAGGGACACAATAATCACATTCCATGCTAAGGATATCTTCAAAACATTTTACAGAATCATCATGGTGATTATGATGGATTTCAATTAAACAGCTTGAACTACGCAATCGCACTTTTAAGGCTGGCATCGCCGCTAAATGGACTTGAGAAATAAAATCACTAAAATTTTCTGGTGGACCGATATATTTAAAACAAAGATATAAACCACCTTCACTAACAAAAGGCTCAATATGCTCCAAATTGTTATTGTGATCTAAAGCAATGGTATATAAAAGTTCTTGCTCATTAGCATTATCTTTACTTTTTAAAATACGACTAAAAGCAAAGATTTTGTCGGGTAAACATTCACTCTTGTTCTCATAATGAGACAGATAATTATGAAAAAACTGCGATCTTAATTTATTTTCTTCATCTAAAATTTGGCTCAAATTACAGTTATTCTTATATGAAATTCCCCAAAATGTTTGCTTTGGCATATTAACAAATTTAGGTTCAGGTAAAGAGAGTCGATTTTTATTTAATTCAATAGCCGGGGTTAAGCCAGTTGGATCCCAAAATTCACCTCGTCGATAGCTGGCTGGTGTTTCATTAAATTGCTTTTTAAAAGATCGGGTAAAAGTTTGTTGTGAATCAAAACGATATTGCATAGCAATATCTAAAATAGGTTTGCTTGTCATTCGCAAAGATAATGCCGCATAAGTTAATCTGCGGTGACGAATATAAGTACCGAGCACTTGACCGGTTACTTCTTTAAACATCCGTTGTAAATGCCACTTTGAATAACCTGATTTTTGGGCAACATTATCAATAGATAAGGGCTGCTCCAAATTTTTTTCAATCCAAACGATAAGATCTGAAATAATACTAACTTGATTCATAAAACCCCATCATAAAGTGAATTGGCAGACATCATGCGATTATGACTTAATCCCAGCAATAAGCAAGATTTAAATCGAAAAATTTTTAACAATAAGAATGGCTTCCCGCTTGATGTTCAGTAATATCTTTAACGCCTGCTAATTCAGGGAATTCCGCAAGCAATTGCTTCTCAATACCCTCTTTTAAAGTAAAATCAACCATTGAACAACCATTACAACCACCACCAAATTGCAATATAGCATAATTATCTTCAGTCAATTCCACTAAGCTAACATGGCCGCCATGACTAGCTAATTGAGGATTAACCTGAGCTTGAATAACATAATTAACGCGCTCAATTAATGGGGCATCATCCGCAACCTTTTTCATTTTTGAATTTGGCGCTTTTAAAGTTAACTGTGAACCTAATTCATCTGTCACATAATCAATCACGGTTTCTTCTAAAAAAGGTGCACTAATTTCATCGATATAAACAGAAAAACCTGCTTGTTGTTCTTCTTCGATATCACCATCTTCAACAGTATCTGCCGGACAATAGGAAACCCCACATTCAGCAGATGGCGTGCCAGGATTAATAACAAAAACCCGAATTTGAGTACCATCAGGCTGATTAGCAAGCAATTTTTTAAAATGTTGTTGAGCTGATTCAGAAATGGTAATAATAGACATAATCCCTCACTTTGACACGATTGACATTGATAATCCTCAACATCATCGATAATAGTTGACTTACTCTCTTGGTTATTATAGGGGGTGTTTTGGATTTTACAAGACGGTCCGACACAAACAAACTACCTGCACATAAGCGGCACCACTCTCTTTTAATTGCTGGCTAATAACATTTATCGTATTACCGGTAGTAACAATATCATCAATAAGCATTACCGATTGATTGGTTAAATCAGAGTGACATCGAAAAAGTGTTTCTACATTACTCATTCTTTGCTTAAGCGATAGGTTCTTCTGATCGCGAGTTGCAAATTTTCGCGACAATAGGTAAGGCTTAAATTCTCGATTTAACCATCTAGCTATTGGCTTAGCCAATAATGCCGCTTGATTAAAACCTCTAGACCAATAACGAAAATGGTGTAAAGGGACACAAGTCACAATGTCAGGTTTAGCAAGACCATCACTTAATCGACGTTGATACCAGGCTAAAAACATTAACCTAGCTAATGCGTTGGTTAATTCGATTTTATTATGAAATTTTAAATGTTGAATTAATTTTTTTAATGGATCGATATAGCCTGTTACAGCCACCATTTCATCCCAATAAGGTCTTTTCTCTCGGCATCGATAACATTCATTTGTTGATAATGAGTGAGGAAGGCAGCATTGATGGCAAACTTTATTAAGCTTCGGTAAGTTTTCTATACATTGACTGCAAATTCCATGGTGAGATAGCACCAAAGGCATATTACATAAAATACATCGCATCATCATTCATAAAAAAGTTGAGGAACGGGGTTTTTGAGCTAATTAATGGATTAAAAATAGTCATAAAGAAGAATATCAATTTAATAATATTCTGGATTATAGTGAATATAAGTCATTTTTTACTGGTTTAGAAAAATATTGCGATTTACCACACAAAATTTTAATTGATTTTGCATATTTATGATTTCAATTAAACCAATATTAGGTATAATTTGCCGGCAATATAATAATAAGGATTCATAAAATGAAAAAAATCAAAGTGTTATTTATAGGAATATTATTAACCCTCTTTTCAACCATTACTTTGGCTGATACTAAAGTATTAATTCAAACCAGCATGGGCGATATTGAAGTTGAGTTAGATAGCGAACATGCTCCAATCACTACGAAAAACTTTCTTGATTATGCTAATAGTGGTTATTACGAAAATCTAACATTCCATCGTGTCATTCCTGGATTTATGATTCAAGGTGGTGGTGCTGATGATCAATTAAAATTTAAAGAAACTAAACAACCCATCAAAAATGAAGCTAATAATGGCTTAAAAAATGATCGTGGAACTATCGCAATGGCAAGAACCAATGCTGTAGATAGCGCAACTAGCCAATTCTTCATTAATGTTGTGAATAACGATTTCCTCAACTACCAAGGACCAGAAAAATATGGCTATGCTGTTTTTGGAAAAGTCACCAAAGGAATGGATATTGTTGATAAAATTGTGAATGTACCAACTAAACGTATGGGACCACATCAAAATGTGCCTGTTGAGCCAGTTTATATTAAAAAAGTTACAGTTGTTGAAGATAAACAATAAGTTTATTTAAAACCAATAAATATTTCATGCAAACCATCTTAATGATTTAAGGTGGTTTTTCTCAAATCATCAAATAATAGTATTATTTTTCTAATTCGTCACAAGCCTTTTGAAAAGCTTGATCACAAGACTGCTTGAAATACTCTTTAGCTAACGATCTATTTTGCTCCACTCCGTTACCATTATAGTACATGATAGCGACATTGTACTGTGAAAAAGGATTACCTTGTGCTGCCGCTTTTTCAAACCAGAAAAATGCCTTTTGTTTATCCGCTTCGGTTCCTTCACCATTAAAATACATAGCTGCTAAATTGTTTTGAGCATTTAAGTAACCTTGTTCTGCAGCTTTAGTGTACCAAAAAAGAGTTTTTTGTTTATCCTGCTCAATTCCATCGCCTTGATAATACATCTGCGCTAAATTGAATTGGGCTTCAAGGTGACCTAGTTCTGCCGCTTTAGTATACCAATAAGCTGCTTTTTGTTTATCTTGCCCAACGCCTTTACCCTCATCATATACAAGTGCTAAATTGAATTGAGCATTAGGGTTATTTTGTTCTGCTTCTTGATGACATTGAGCGAAAAACTTTTCAAAATTTATTTTATGAAAATTTAGTTCGCACAGGCTAGCGTGAACGGCGGGAAAAAATAATAATATAATCCATAATATTTTTTTCATGGCTTTCCTTATTTCACTATAATCAACAATAGCTTAATTAGAAATTTAGTACCTATAAAATTATTGATAAATATTATAAATAATTCTTAAATTCACCTTTAATTATCAAGATTAAAGATAATCAAACGCTTTTCAATTAATTGAAATAAATGCTTTTGTGTAAAACTATCTTCATATTGAAGATAGTTTTTCTAATTTATTTAATTATTTCTACAAAGTATTATCACAAGCAATTTGTAGCCCCAATGAACAAGCTTGTTTTAGATACTTTTTGGCTAAAGCTTTATCTTTTTCAACACCTTCGCCCTCATAGTACATAACAGCTAAATTATTCATTGATTCAGCTTTGCCCTGATCTGCTGCTTTTTTATACCAAAATGCTGCCTTTTTCTTGTCTTGAGCTATACCATCACCTTCATCATACATAATAGCTAAATTATGCTGAGCATCGGCATCACCTTGTTCTGCCGATTTTGTATACCACAATACAGCTTTTTCTTTATCTTGCTCTACACCCTCGCCATCATCATACAGAACCGCTAAATTAAATTGCGCATCAGAGTCACCTTGTTCAGCACTTTTAGAGTACCAATTAAAAGCTTTTTGTTTATCTTCTTCAGTACCTTCGCCTTTATCATACATAACCCCTAAATAAAACTGTGCAACAGAATCACCATTCGGTGCTTCTTTTGTACATGCCTCAAAAGCTTTTTCAAAATTTTCTTTTTCAAATTCTGTTTTACAATCACTTGCATAGACAGAAACTGAAAATAAAAGGGGTATCAGTGTTAATAACTTTTTCATACTATTCCTCATTCCTTATATATTTATAAATAATTTAGCGATTCAATTTTATTACAATTTAATACAATTTGCTTAATAAATTAGCAAGTGTTCTTATACCAATACCTGTTGCACCTGTTGCCCATAATGCGGTTGCGCTTTTACGAAAGGTTGCTGAACAGTCAATGTGGAGCCAATTTTTTTTATAATTTTTAATAAAATAGGATAAAAATGCCGCTGCTGTACTTGCACCAGCGGTGTTCGGTAATCCAGAATTTGCCATATCTGCAAACGAAGATGGGAATTGGGCTCGATGAAAATCAGCTAATGGTAATCGCCAAAAGGCTTCATGTTCAGCTTGACTACTTGCTAATAACTGATTAGCAAATTTGTCATCAAATGAAAGTAATGATTGATAATCATTACCTACAGCAATCTTTGCTGCCCCAGTAAGGGTTGCACAATCAATGATATAATTGGGGTTATCATTATCAGCACTAATTAATCCATCAGCCAAAACCAAACGCCCTTCGGCATCGGTATTATCAACTTCCACTGTTTTACCATTACGATAACGAATGATATCGCCAAGTTTGAAAGCGTTACCACTTACCAAATTATCTGCACAGCATAAATAAAGTTTGATACGGTGTTTAACTCCACGTGCAATCGCAAGGGCTAGAGCCCCTGTCACCAATGCTGCTCCCCCCATATCCGATCGCATTGATTCCATAAAACTACTTGGTTTTAAGCTATATCCACCTGAATCAAAAGTAATTCCTTTGCCAACTAAGCAAGCAATGATTGGTGCTTTAGGATTTTTAGTAGGATTATAATCAAGCTCAAGCAAGGCAGCCGGTCGTTGAGACCCTTTGCCAACTGTGTAGATCCCCATATAATCTTGCTCTTTTAATGCTTCACCTGAAATAATGTTATAAGCTACATCAGAGGAATAATGGCTAATTAAGTTTGCACTTTGCGTTGCCAGTTCGAAAGGGCTTAATGTTTCCGCTTGTTGATTAACAATGTCTCGACACCAATCAATAATGGCTAAGCGATTTTTTAGTTCTTGTTTATCTTTATTACTTAGCTTTGGCCAACTGATTTTATTATTATTCTTGGCATTACGATAACCCATCCAAAAATGCCAACATGACTCTAAATCCCAATTGTCACCACTCAATTTAACCGATCTAATACCTTGATTATCTAGTTTTCGTGCAGCTCGTTGAATAGCACCATGCCGATGCTCAGGTCGATAATGAATAATAACAGCATCTTCTGAAAAACTGAGTAATGCATCTTTACCCCACTTTGATGGAGCAGGTTTTTCCGAAAGTAATATAGATAACATCGACATAATAAATTCCTCAAGCAATAATAATGCGAAAACAATGAATCAATTCTAATCAGAAACATGCTAATATAGCAAGCAAAGTTAAGCATAAATAAGGACCTATAATGACATCAGTTGTACCGATCAAAAATGGAATTAATTTTCGTGACTTAGGTGGAATTAAAACTAGTGACGGTCGCCAAATTCGAACTGGAATGTTGTATCGTTCAGGTGAGTTTTCACGCCTAAATGATGATGAAAAAGATTTTTTATCTGATGAGCTTAATTTACATTATGTCCTAGATTATCGCGATCAACATGAAATCGATCGTCATCCAGATAATCTTTGGAACAATAGCCAATATATTAATATCCCTGCCAATCCATTAAGTGATGAATTTACGGCAAGTTTAACGAGTGAACAAGGTAAGGATATTTTTGTGTTAAAAAAATACTCACCGTTTGATTTTATGGTTAAGCTTTATCAATTGTTACCTTTTAATAATCTCGCGTATAAAAAGTTAACATCACTATTACTTAATGCTAACGGAAGACCTTTAGTCCAACACTGTGCTGTAGGTAAAGATAGAACTGGTATCGGTGTCGCTTTAACCTTATTTGCATTAGGTGTGAGTGAAGAAATTGTTATGCAAGATTATTTGCTTACCGAACGCTATTTAAACGACTATCGTGAAGCCGTACTTAGCGAAAATAAAAGTAAATTATCGCCAGAAGAACTTGAAAAACATAAGATCATCTTTGCGGCTAAAAAAGAGTTTTTAACCGCAGCTATTGAGGAAATAAAAAAACGTTATGACACTATCGATAATTGGTTAGCAAAAGAATATCAATTGGACGATAAAAACAGAAAAATTCTTCAAGATATTTATTTGATTTAAATTAGCTTAATGTTTGGACAGCCACCTTACGTTTATCAAAAAGCTGTCAGTAAGTAATTGCTAATGCATTAAGATTGTAAGACAAAATTTGTGATAGGTTTATCATGATTTACAGCAAGATGAACTGGTGCCTGTTGTTGATAATGATAATAAAAATGCTGACCAAACGGCGCGCTAATTAATTGGTTTTCAATATCTACTTTTACCAATTTCATTTGCCAAACCCCTTTGGCATATAGTTTAAGTGCCGATTCTTTTAATGTCCAAAGTTGCCAAAACGCGTTTAAAGTATCACTCTGCGCTAACATCCATTGATATTCATCATTAGCAAAAAAACTTTTGGCAACATTCAGATAATTTTGACGTTGTCGAGAAACTTCAATATCGAGCCCAACTTTACCATTAAGCGAAATTGCAACTGCTACCCAATCTTGGCTATGGCTGATATTAAAATCAGGAAGATGACTATCTAAAAAGCCTGGGCGATTATTGTCGGCAATTATCATCGTCGGCAAAGTATCAATATGGCAATACTGTTTAAGCAAACTCGCTAATATTGAACGGCAAGCTAAAAACTGTTTTTTACGTGTTCCATTTAACGATTCCGCATCATTAATCACTTGTGGTGATAACAGAGAATAATTTAATTCCACCGAATCTAAATGGGCAAGTTTGACAATTACCATGTGTGTAAGCCAGTTTAAACAAAAATTATTTTTTACTATTTTAACAGCATGCTATGCTAACTGTTATCGAAATTTATCAGATCACTAAGGATGCATCATGTCATTACAAACAAAATTAGTTCATGCTGGTCGAAAAAAACGCTATACCCAAGGTGCAGTCAATTCCGTTATTCAGCGAGCTTCATCGCTAGTTTTTGATTCAATCAAAGCAAAAAAAGAAGCAATGGAAAATCGTACTAAAGGGGCTCTATTTTACGGTCGTCGTGGCACTTTAACTCATTTTGCTTTGCAAGATGCCATGGTAGAAATAGAGGGAGGAGCAGGCTGTTATCTATATCCTTGTGGAGCAGCAGCAATTGCAAATGCCATTTTAGCTTTTGTAAAAGCAGGAGATCATATTCTGGTATCAGAAGCCAGTTACGAACCAACCCAAGAATTTTGCGAGCATATACTTAAAGATTTTGGAGTGGAAACCGATTATTTCCCGCCACTCATTGGTCGATATATTACTAAATATATAAAACCGAATACTAAAGTGGTATTTCTTGAATCACCAAGTTCAATTACCATGGAATTGCATGATGTGCCTGCAATTGTTAAAGCAATCCGCAGCGTGAATCCAGAAATTGTGATTATGATGGATAATACATGGGGAGCAGGTGTTTTATTTAAAGCATTAGAGCATGATGTTGATATCTCAATTCAAGCCGGTACTAAGTATTTAATTGGTCACTCAGATGCCATGTTAGGAACGGCTGTTGCCAATCAACGCTGTTGGGATAAATTACGTGAACGTTCTTATTTAATGGGGCAAATGTGTGATGCAGATACCGCTTATATGGCAGCACGAGGATTGCGAACTTTAGCCGTTAGATTAAAACAACATCATGAAAGCAGTATAAAAGTGGCAAATTGGTTAGCTAATCACCCCAAAGTGGCAACCGTTAATCATCCAGCACTTGAGAGTTGTAAAGGACATGAGTTTTTTAAACGTGATTTTAGTGGCGCCAGTGGTCTATTTTCCTTTGTACTTAACGATCATTTAAGCGAAGTGCAATTATCTGATTTCTTAGATAATATGACTCACTTTTCAATGGCATATTCATGGGGTGGATTCGAATCACTGATATTGGCCAACCAGCCCGAAGATCTGGCAAAAATACGACCAATATCCGGCATTGATTTCACTGGTACGTTAATCCGATTACATATCGGTCTTGAAGATCCTGATGATTTAATTGCCGATTTGGCTGCTGGTTTGGATAGAATCAAACTACATAAAAACAAGGTTAATGCATTACAAAGTTTAGTATAAATGGATAGCAGATGGGTCATCAAACAAAGAGCGACAATGTGATTGAACAAACTATTTTACAACATCTAAACGGTCGGCAATCGCTACTAGTCGCTTTTAGTGGTGGGGTCGATTCAACCGTTTTAATGCAAGCATTAGTCAATTTAAAGCGACAGTTGCAAAATTTACAACTCAGAGCAATTTATATCCATCATGGTTTGAGTCAAAATGCCGATAATTGGGCTGAACATTGCAAACAACAATGCCTAGTTTGGCAAGTCCCTTTGATTATTGAAAAAGTCAAACTTGATAAAACAGCAGGCAATATTGAAGAACAAGCTAGAGAAGCCCGTTATCAAGCCATTTATCAACATTTAAAAAATAATGAATTTTTATGTACTGCTCAGCATCTTGATGATCAGAGTGAAACTTTTTTTCTAGCCTTAAAACGTGGCAGTGGTCCAGCGGGATTATCAAGTATGCCACTTGAAAATGGTCAACACCTTCGACCATTACTCACAATTTCACGTCAAGAAATTGAGCAATATGCCAATCAACACCAATTAAGTTGGATAGAGGACGAAAGTAATCAAGATGATCATTATGATCGCAACTTTTTACGTTTAAATGTTCTACCAACACTTAATCATCGTTGGCCTCATTTTTCACAAATGGTCGCTCGCAGTGCAGAGTTATGCCAACAGCAAGAAGCATTAATACATGAAATTTTATTTCCAGAATTTAAAAACATTATTGGTGATAAGAAGCAACTTAACCTTCAACCATTATATGATTATTCAGAATATAAACGTAATGCAATATTGCGAATGTGGTTCAAAGAGCAACATATTGGAATGCCAAGCCAAAAGCAACTTTCACTAATTTGGCAAACGGTTATTCAAGCTAAACAAGATGCTAATCCGCGATTTATTTTGCATAATTGGCAAATTCGCCGATATCAAAATCAGCTCTATTTGTTACCTTTGTATCAAGATACTGAGCAACAAATTTTACCTTGGGATTTAACCGCTTCGCTAACGTTGCCGGATAATTTAGGTATATTGCAGCCCAATTACCAAACCGATTTAATTTGTCGTTTACCACAAAATGATGAAACCGTATCAGTCCGATTTCATGCTCAAGGGCAATTTCAAATTGTTCAACGCCCGGGATCGCGCTCGATAAAAAAATTGTGGCAAGAGCATCATATTCCACCATGGATGCGCACGCGTATTCCCTTAATTTATTATAATGAACAACTCATTACCGCAGTTGGGGTATTTGTTACTGAGCAAGGTAAAGGATCACAAGTTGGGTTTAACCTTATAAATAAAAAATAAGGAGACAATCCGTCTCCTCAATTTACAAAATATCAAATTATTCAGAACGAGCTTTCCATCGTTTCAACAACAACGCATTTGTCACCACACTCACACTGCTCAGTGCCATTGCTGCACCGGCTATCATTGGATTTAAAAAGCCTAAAGCAGCGAGAGGGATGCCAATTAAATTGTAGAAAAACGCCCAAAATAGGTTTTGTTTAATTTTATTATAAGTTCTTCGAGAAATATCGATAGCATCGGCAATTAAAAATAGATTGCCACGCATTAAAGTGATACTGGCTGTATGCATTGCCACATCAGTTCCCGTCCCCATTGCAATACCAATATCAGCGGCAGCTAAAGCCGGTGCGTCATTGATACCATCACCAACCATGGCAACTTTACTATTACTTTGGCTATCTTTTTGTAATTGATAAATATAGTTTGCTTTATCTTGAGGCAAAACTTCAGCAATAACTTTATCTAAATTTAATTGCTGTCCTACATAATTAGCAGCTTGTTGATTGTCACCGGTTAACATAACCGTATTTACCTTTAATTGACGTAATGCATCAATAGCACTTTTCGCTTCAGGCTTAATAACATCAGAAAAACCGAATATGGCTAATATCACAATACTATTTTCTGATTGCTGTTTGGCTAAAAATGAGATTGTGTAACCTTTTTGCGTAAGCTCATTAACTTTATCCTGCATATCTACAAAATAGGCATTTAACGTTTTCATCCAACGCAGACTGCCTAAATAATATTCATGGCTATCAATCGTTGCCATCACTCCTGAACCCGCGATTGATGTAATATTTTGTGCATAACTGTAGGATTTAGCCTTAGCTAATATTGCTTTAGCTAGTGGGTGTTCACTACCTGCTTGCATAGATGCTGCAACAGAAAGAATTTGATCGGCTGTTTCCATGCCCAGCACATCTAGTTCAACTAACTCTGGTTTACCGATTGTTAATGTGCCAGTTTTATCAAATGCTACAGTATTAATATTGTGTAAGGTCTCAAGTGCTTCGGCATCTTTAATCAAAATACCATGACGAGCAGCAACCCCCGTACCAACCATTATAGCTGTTGGCGTTGCTAACCCTAGCGCGCATGGGCAAGCAATCACTAACACCGCAACCGCATGAAGTAAAGCTTGCTGCCAATCATGAGAAATAAAGCCCCAAGCAAGCAGTGTAATTAAAGCAATCAATAAAATGACGGGTACAAAAATAGCACTAATCCGATCCACAATACGCTGAATTGGTGCTTTTTTCGCTTGGGCTGACTCAACCATAGCAATAATCTTAGACAACATAGAATCAGCTTGAATAGCGGTTGTTTTTACAATTAATAGTCCTTCACCATTTATAGTTCCACCGGTTACGGTACTATTGAGTGTTTTAGTAACCGGAAAACTTTCCCCAGTCAACATAGACTCATCACAACTTGATGCGCCTTCAAGAACAATACCATCAACGGGTATTCGCTCACCGGGTTTAATGACCACCACATCATTAACCTTAACCTGACTTATTGGCAAACTCACCTCTTGTTCCCCTTGTCGAACTAATGCTACTTCAGGGCGAAGCGCAGAAAGTGCCTCAATCGCTTGGGTCGTTTGATGTTTGGCCCTTGACTCTAACCATTTACCAATCAAGATCAAGGTAATAATAACCACTGATGACTCAAAATAGAGGTGATCGGCATGACCAATAATAAGCTGATAAAGAGAAAGTCCATAAGCAGCGCTGGTACCAATTGCAACAAGTAAATCCATATTCCCAGACAATGCTTTAGCTGCATTAAAACCACTACGATAAAATTTAGCGCCAAGTCCAAATTGTACAATAGAAGCAATCACTAATTGCAGCCAAGCGGGCATCATCCAATGAATTCCAAATAATTCAAGTAACATCGGCAAAACAAAAGGAAGTGCAAATATAACCGAAATAATAATCGGCCAAACTGATGCTTGCTTACTCACGTCTTTAGCGTGAATTTCCGGCTCGGAAATCTTCACTGCATGGTAACCAGCTTTATCAACTGCTGCCATTAAAGTTTCTAATTTAACATCAGCATTAGCCTTAACGGTGGCCTTTTCAGTTGCAAGGTTTACACTAACATCAATCACACCATCAATCTTTCTTAATGCTTTTTCTACACGGCTAACACATGATGCGCAGCTCATCTCTTCAACAAAAAAATTATATTCGATAGTTTTCATTTGAGGCATTCCTTGATTTTAGGTATGGTAGATATTGTAGTATTAATTATCTTTTTAACAAGAATGCACCTTTTTGATATATACTACCCAAAAAGATACTGTAAAGATAACCAAGTGAAAAATAATTCGATTATCAACCCCCATTGTGAAAAACAAGACCAGACAATTACCTATTGCCCAGTTGATGTCACAATTAATATGATTGGTGGTAAATATAAATCGCTAATACTATGGAAATTGATGTCCAAAAGCGCCATGAGATTTTCTGAGTTACACAAAGAAATTCCAACGGCCACAGCTAAAATGCTAACCCAACAACTACGCGAACTTGAATCAAATGGCTTAATTCATCGACAGGTTTTTCCGGTGGTACCACCTAAAGTTGAATATTCTTTAACTAATTTTGGCAAAAGTATAAAACCAGTACTTGAATCAATGTATTTATGGGGCAGTGACTATTTAAATAATCAAGGCTTACAAGTTAATTGTTCAATGACCGTATTAGATCAATAAATTACTGTTTGTGGTTAATGACAAGTATAGATACAGGGACAATACATCCCTGCATTTAAAGAAAGAAATTAAAATTAATTACGCAATTTTTCTGGCCAATCGTTTTGAGTCGTCACCAGCAAATCTTTAACAATTTTCGGATTCCCTGCAACAATATTACCAGAAACCATATAATTATTACCGCCAGCAAAGTCGGTAACCACACCACCAGCTTCACGTAAAATCAATTCACCAGCAGCAATATCCCATGGTTTTAAACCAATTTCAAAAAAACCATCTAAACGCCCTGATGCAACATAAGCTAAATCTAACGCAGCTGAGCCAGTACGACGGAAATCACCACATTTAGTAAATAACTTTTGTAAAACCGCAAAATAACTATCACTATGTTGTTTCGCTTTAAAAGGGAAAGCTGTTGCAAGCACACTACCTTCTAAATCTTTAGCATTACTTACACGAATACGATAACCATTTAGTTGAGCACCTTTACCACGTGCAGCAGTAAACAACTCATTACTCATTGGATTATAAACGACCGCCACTTCGGTTTTACCTTTGACACGAGCAGCTATAGACACAGCGAAATGTGGAATATTTTTAATAAAATTTGTAGTACCATCAATTGGGTCAATTATCCATTGCGTATCAGCATCACTACCTTTAGCAAGGCCACTTTCTTCGGCAATAATAGTATGATCTGGATAAGCTTTTTTGATTGTTTCGATAATCAAAGCTTCAGCGGCACGATCTGCATTAGTCGCAAAATCATTAGCACCTTTAGTATCAATTTCGATTGAACTAGGATTTTCATAGGCCTTAATGGCAACATTACCTGCTTTACGAGCAGCACGAATAGCAATATTAAGCATCGGATGCATAATTTTCTTCCAATTGATGATGTTAAAGAACGGGTTAATTTAGCAAACTTACAAAGTTATACTAAAATTTAGGGCATAGTATAAAGGTTTTATCGATTTATTGCCAGATTATGTTGGGATCTAGATTTGAAATCGCAAAAGTAAAAATCTAAGCAATAAATAAGCTGATGCGTAATATAAAAACAAAATTTAATGATAAAAGTTATAATTATACTATTTAATGAATTTAACATACTTACTTGAATTTAATAGATTTAATATAAAACTATAAATTTTGTGTAATACCTGTGTAAATATCAAATTGTGAAGTTTTCGAATGAAAATGCATATTTTAAGTTTAGACTTTCTCATCTTGTAAACTAAGCCCCTCCCCATTTAAAGAAGCACATTATTTGCATAAAACCTAAATGTTTTAAAGCTAGACGAAAAGCTTATCTAGCTTGGGTAAAATGAAACTGGAAAGATAAAGAATTAACGGAATATGGAAAAAAGATTAGCGCTCTTTGAAAAATAAAACCCCTCACAAATTAAATTGCTTTAGCTAGCACACTAATATGTTCTTCAGAAATATAATGAACAAAATCTAGACAAATGTCATATTCAATACAATAATAAAGATGCTTCAAATATTAACTTATTATTTATGGAGATAAAAAATAATTTGATGAAATAAAAATATACAAAAGGAAACATAAAATTATGAAAATTTTTAAATACGCTTTATTAAGTTGTAGTTTGTTCATATTATTTGGATGTTCTGGAAATAGAGAATCATTACCAAGAACAAAGATTGTAGAAACAGAAGTAATTACCTTAAATAATGGCACGAATATTAATGTAATAACTGAAAATGCCATTAATGGGCAGGTAATTAATGATACTAATAATTATTTAAACGTTGTTACCCGAGGTGATACAGCACAAGCTGTTGGAGTAAAAATGGTTCAATTTGCCACTGCATTTTTTGGTAACCTTGGTGGAAATGTAAATACTTTTTCAAAAACAGATTTAAAAGGTAGTTATGTAAATTCAGTACCAAATAAAACCATGGAGCTTTTAAAACCTCAGTTATATACAATATTAAAAAAAATAAAAGCCAACAAACAAAAAGAACACACCATAACTATTCAACCTTATAAATTTAAACTAATTTATGATGGTATAACTGATAATAAATACAATTTTATTTACCAAACATTCATTAAAACCAATGGATTTACTTTTACTTGTTCTAGCGATAGTTTACCGCTAGATGATAAAACCAAAACTTTTGATGCATGGGAAAGTAATAACTATCAGTTGGTCCAAAATATTACTTCAAAATTAATTAATAATTGTATAACTCAATTAAATTCAGAAAAAAATTTCATACAACTTGAAGATGCTTTTAAATAAGAATTAATTATTAGCAATATAGTATGCTAACCATATAAAAGATTGATTTTAATTAATCGGTTATAAAATTCTTTTTTGATTATAAAAACCAGAAATTTAAATTATAAATATCTGGTTTTTTATTCATCACATCGTAAATTATCATATATTAACTATTACCGTTTGAATTCAATATGATTATTAATCATAATCATTTGCTTTAGTAAAAATATCATTTAATACATACACTTAAATTAAAAATAAAGTTACATGTTTTTTTGTCTGGGAATTCGCTTATTAGTCGCATTAAATTAGGAATTATTGCATAATATATGACGTATAAAATACCGAACTTAAGTTAGGAATAATTATGGAACTTCTTTGCCCCGCTGGCTCATTACCATCCCTAAAAGTGGCGATTGATAATGGAGCTGATGCTGTCTATATTGGTTTAAAAGATGATACCAATGCTCGCCATTTTGCTGGTTTAAATTTTAATGAAAAGCGACTTGTTGAAGCATCAGATTATGTTCACAAGCGCGGTAAAAAATTACATATAGCTATTAATACCTTTGCTCATCCTGAAAACTTTGAGCGATGGCAATATGCTGTTGATACTGCGGCTAACATTGGTGCTGATGCTTTAATCATTGCTGATTTAGCGATGCTTGATTATGCTGCTGAGAAGTATCCGAACCTTGAACGTCATGTCTCGGTGCAAGCGTCATCAACCAATGAAGAGTCAATTAAGTTTTATTATAATAACTTTCAGGTGCATCGTATTGTTTTACCTCGTGTGTTATCTATGCATCAAGTTAAACAGTTATCACAAGTATCACCCGTGCCTTTAGAGGTTTTTGCGTTTGGTAGTTTATGTATTATGGCGGAAGGTCGCTGTTATTTATCTTCATACCTAACAGGTGAATCGCCAAATACTGTTGGCGCTTGCTCTCCTGCAAAATTTGTCCGTTGGGAAGAGACGGATAAAGGGCTTGAATCAAGACTCAACAATGTTTTAATTGATTGTCATAAACAAGGTGAAAATGCTGGGTATCCTACACTTTGTAAGGGACGTTATTTTGTTGGAAATACACTTTATCATCCAATTGAAGAGCCAACTAGTTTAAATACAATTGAACTATTACCGGAGCTTTTTGCTGCAAATATCGCTTCCGTTAAAATTGAAGGAAGGCAACGCAGTCCAGCTTATGTAGAACAAGTCACAAAAGTATGGAGACAAGCTATTGATCGCTATAAAGCGAATCCACAAGCATTCCAAGCTGAAAAGAATTGGATGGATACCTTGGGCTCTGTTTCAGAAGGAACACAAACAACTTTAGGTGCTTATCACCGTAAATGGCAATAATTGGCCAGCATTGATATTGAAATTTTAAAATAAAATAAACATATAATAATCTTAGTAGTTTTCAATATTAATGTGCTAGCCAATTGACTATTCAAGAATTTAAATATAGTGAGCAAAACTATGAAATATGCATTAGGACCAGTGCTTTATTATTGGCCTAAAATTAAAACTGAATCTTTTTATCAAGCCGCTAAAGATAGCGAAGCTGATATTATTTATATGGGCGAAACGGTATGCACCAAACGCCGTGAAATGAAAGTACCTAATTGGTTAGATTTAGCCAAAGAAATTGCTAAGTCTGGTAAACAAGTAGTACTCTCTACCCTTGCATTACTGGAAGCGCCATCAGAACTGAACGATTTAAGACAATTAGTAAATAATGGTGACTTTTTAGTTGAAGCTAATGATTTGGCTGCCATTAATATTGCCCACGATAATAAAGTACCTTTCGTCGCTGGCCCAGCGATTAACTGTTACAACGCATTTACGCTAAAATTATTACAAAAACAAGGTATGGTACGGTGGTGTATGCCCGTAGAACTATCTCGTGATTGGTTAAATAATGTTCTCAACCAATTTGATTCTTTAAAAATTGATCGTAAATTTGAGGTTGAAGTGTTTAGTTATGGTTATTTACCATTAGCTTATTCTGCTCGTTGTTTTACAGCCAGATCAGAAGATAGACCAAAAGATAAATGTGAAACCTGTTGTATAAAATATCCTGTAGGACGAGAAGTGTTTTCTCAAGAACAACAAAAGGTGTTTGTACTAAATGGCATTCAAACCCAAAGTGGTTATTGTTACAATTTAGGTAATAATCTGAAAGATATGAAAGGGTTAGTCGATATTGTGCGTATTTCACCACTTGGTATTGAAACGCTTGATGTAGTTAAACAATTTAAAGCCAATGAAGACGGTACAAACCCATTACATATTGAACATAAACGAGACTGTAATGGTTATTGGAATGGGATTGCTGGACTTGAACTTACACAATAAACTACCTGAAAAATTTAGAGCAGATTTCCCTGCTCTAAATCACTCTGTTTATCTTGATTCGGCTGCTACTGCGTTAAAACCGCAAACTATGATTGATACAACGGTTGAATATTATGCACATAATACCGCAACCGCACAGCGCAGTTTACACCAAGATGCACTAAAAGTTACCACAGCGATTAGTGAAGCTCGGCAAAGTGTGGCTAAGTTTATTCATAGTCAATCAAGCCATCAAATTGTTTGGACTCGTGGAACCACCGAATCTATAAATATAATTGCGCAAAGTTATGCGAGACCTTTACTACAGGCCGATGATGAAATAATTGTCAGCGAATTAGAGCACCATAGCAACCTATTACCTTGGCTAATCGTAGCCAAACAAACTGGTGCAAAGGTAATTAAGTGGACTGCCGATGTTAATGAACTTTCATCATTACTATCACCCAAAACTAAAATTGTGGCCATAACCCAGATGTCTAATGTTACTGGCTTTTGCCCAGATTTAGTTAAAATTAGTCAATTAGTCCATCAGCATAATGCCATTTTAGTGGTAGATGGTGCACAAGGTGTTGTTCATCAGCCAATTGATGTTGAAAAGCTAGATATCGATTTTTACGCTTTTTCTGCCCATAAGTTATATGGCCCAACGGGGCTTGGCGTTCTATATGGAAAACAACATTTATTAGAACAAATGGACGTTTGGCAAGGTGGCGGTAAAATGTTGAAAAATACAACATTTTCAGATTTTGAAGTCGAAGATTTGCCTTATAAATTCGAAGCTGGTACCCAAAATATTGCAGGAATACTTGGTTTTAAAGCAACATTAGATTGGCTAAAAAAATGGGATGAAGCACAATTAAATTGTTATATAACACAATTGGCAAATTACGCTGAATCAAAATTAAGTGAATTGAACCATATCCAATTCTACAGTGTTAAGAATAGTCCAATAATTAGCTTTAATATGCATAACATTCATCATAATGATATCGCTATTTTATTAAGTGAACAAAACATAGCAATTCGAACAGGTGGATTATGTGCAAAGCCGTTGATGGATAAACTTGGCTGTCATGGGGTTATTCGCATTTCAATAATGCCATATAATAATCAGCAAGACATTGATAGTTTTGTTACAGCACTGAAAAATGCTATTGAGGTATTAACTTAGGATTTTACGCTAATCGCTTATCTTTTATCTCTAATTACTAACTGGTTTTATTATGTTATCACCACTATTTGAACTATTTTCTAAGCAACATAACTGGCAAGATCGTTATCGGCAATTAATTGCTTTATCAAAGCAATTACCAGCGTTTCCTGATGACCAAAAAACTGAAGCTAATCAGATTGATGGCTGTGAAAATCGAGTATGGTTAACAGTCAAAAAACAACCTGATGATTCATTTATTTTTCAAGGTGACAGCGAAGGTCGAATTGTTAAAGGATTACTCGCCGTTTTAATTACGATTGCCAATAATAAAAATGCAGAACAAATTAAGGCTCTTGATTTTCACGCGATATTAAATCAGTTAAAAATTATTGATGAATTGAGTCAATCCAGGCAGCAAGGACTAGATAAAATAATTGAACGAATTAAATTGTTAACTAATGATGTAAAAAAAGGAGAATAAATTCTCCTTTTTTTAACTATTTATGATTAGCGTTGGGTGAATAATGTAACGACTTTCTTCACGCCAGCAACTTTACTTGCAACATTAGCGGCTTCTTGCCCTTCTTCACTGGTAACAATGCCAATTAAAAACACTTCGCTATTTTCAGTTACCACTTTGATATTACGTGCTTTTGTTTTGGAATTCATGACAAGTTGTGATTTAACTTTTGTTGTTATCCACATATCATTACTGATAGTTCCAGCACCGACAGGCTCACCTGAACGAATTTGGTTGTAAACTTTCTTCACACCTTCAACTTGATATGCAAGACGTTCAGCCTTTTCAATTTGTTCTGCATTCGCTTGGCCAGTTAAAATAATATTGCCATCATAGGTACTTGAAGAAATACGAGAGCCTATAAAGAAAGGACCATTTTCGCTTAGCTTATTATTCATTCTGGTATTGAGCGTTGTATCATCAACTTGCGTTCCAGTAGTACGTGGATCGGTTGCAACTTTTGCTGTAGCGCCAGCGCCGACACCAATAACAGCCGCGACACAACCTTGTAGCATTAAAGCACCCGATACTAATACAGCAACTAAGACAATTTTTTTCATTATTACTCCTTTTATTTACAGCTCAGTAAAATTCAAATACTGATAAATTCTTTTTATTATGCCTTGTAGATAATGATTTGCAAAATAATTTTATTATTCTGAAATGTAAAAGTTATTTGATTATTTTTAATTAACATATCTCAAGAAAGCAATTACTCTACTTGTTAAAACAAACATTTATTTTTCTATAAAATCTGCTATCTTTTTACACAGATTAATAATAAACATTAACAGAGTTAAGCTATGCATCAAGATTGTATCGATTGGTTATTTGGATTATCTGCACCAATGGTTGCATTAAATAAAGAAGAAGGCGCAAGTTATACCTCACCTTATTTTTATCCAGAACGAAATTATACTGATATGAAAAAAGACTGGGGCATTGACTCTCGAGAAAGCCTATTATCAATGATTTTTGATATGGTTGATGATGGTCATGCGCCGGCTTTATCTAAACACTATTTTATGTACCCAAGATTAACCGCTCCTCATTGGCTTAAATATATTGAAAAACACTGCGATTACGATAAAGTCTTAATTGAATATGTAGAAAAAACCTATTCCGAGTGTGGTGTTGGTGGCATACGTAGCTTTGATTATGCAAGAATGGGCTATCTATTACGCAATGGCACCAGCAATATGTTCATTACTGAAGATGAAGCACTATGGATTTTTTATAGAATAGCGCTACGAGCTCAGCACTATTATTCATCTTGGCAAAGCTATTTTTCAGGATGGTTTATTGGGTATCAATATTGGGAATCATTATCCAATAAAGAAGATTTAGAGCAGCTACGTTGCGAATTATGTCGCTCATCGCGTAATTGGACTATGTCCAAGTTATATTCCAATGAAGACTCCCCCTATCATCACTTACCTTGGTATATCGAACTTGAAGAAATAGAAAAACCACAATCTTTAATGGAGTATGCTTGGTCATGAATAATAATTTTTGGCAATTATTGGGTATTGATAAAACCATTGATATAACAGAAATTCGTAATGCTTATCGGGCAAAACTTCCGCAATATCACCCCGAAACAGATCCAGTAGGCTTTAAAGCTTTACGGGAAGCTTATGAATTGGCGATGCAATACGCAAAGTCACCAGAAGAAACAGATGAACAGTCCAATCAAGAGCAAGAGGAAGTAAGCATTACCGAAGAAGAACGCCAAGTCAAAGAGATCTGCGATAATTATCAAGCTTTACTAGATGATCCTGCTCGCTGCAATGATGTTGATGAATGGCAAAAGTTTATTGCCTCCTTTTTTGATTACCCAATGTCTGTATTAGATATTGCCAAATGGAAAATGTTAGATATCAGTTATGATACATTAACCATATCACTTAATTGCGTAAAAATATTGGCAGAAAATTTACGTTGGCGCCAACAAGTGATGGATCACTATCCTGATAAAATTGAAATGTACGAGAATTTTTTCGATCACATTGAACGAGGTGATTTGTTTGACTATAACTGCCTACCTAAAAATAATAAAGCAGTACAAAATGAAACTATCAATTATGTGCGTAATGCGCAATGGATTTTTTGGGATAAACCTTATAAGGAATTAAATAAGTATTTTTCTATTCATACTGTGATTTACTTACCCAATAACCAGGAATTGATGGAAGATTTAGCTAATTGGCATAGCTTTGCTAAAGTGAAAAATAAAAGTTTATTAGAGTATGCTTTAACTCGCATCGCTAATTCCAATCAAGATGAAGCTAATCAATGGAAAGTTGTTGCAGCAATACAATATTCTTTACTTGAAGATGAAGAAAATGCCTTTCAATTTTGGTTAGAGTTATATCATTTACCACAATATCAAGAGCAAGCTACTATTTGGTTAATTGAGTGGTGTACCAAAAACCATCAAAATTATTTACCTTTACTGCTCCTTGCACTTAATCAATCACATTGTCTACCCGCTGAAACTGATAATAAATATTTATATGCGATACCCCAGCTTACTACATCTACAAACTCGCGATTATTTAAATTAAAAATAGAAGATTACCCAGAAGAAATTGCTAATGTTATTAGATGGGCAACTGATATTAATTGGAATTATCGCCAAGTGTTATATACATTATTACATGATGATGGAACCAGTAGCTTTTATCGCTTATATCGTCATGCAATTATGTTACGACACGGTAATGAAACATTATTACATGCAATCTTAAATGATCACTTTGAAGATCAATTTGAACAATTTATCTTACAAAATCTACAACGCCAGGCTAAACAGCACCTTGAATGGCTAACAAAACTTTCACCAGTCCAAGAATTTAAAGCTTGGTTATATTATGATGATACTATTATTCCAACTAAGTTTGACCCAGATGAAAATGGTGAATATGTTTTATTTGGTCGTTTATGGCTAGATAGATTCGATGATATTCCAGACACAGCTAAACTAAATTTATATAGAAATATTAACTATCGCAATATGGAGATGTTTGACTGGCCAATATATTTTCATTTCAGAGGGCGAGATAATTTACCCAAATTACCAGTCGAGTTAATTACTGAGAATAAAGATGCATATTGGCAATGGTATCGTCATTGTCTATTGGTCGTGACTATTGGTAATTCGCCGTTTAGGGCTGCAAATTTCATTAGGAAAAATAATCAGTTATTTCATTTGCCTGATGATGATCAACTCACACCACTACTAAATACTTTTAAGTCTAATGAATGGCAAAATGAAGTTGAGTTATATAATCTGATCGATTGTAATAACAAGCTAACTAGTAGTATGTTATGTAATTACCCTAATGCCATTGAATATTTTATTGATATACCTGAGGATGTTAATTTTACCGATATCAAACAAAATATAGATCAATTATGGCAAGCTAAATTAGCTAACCACTCACCAGCATATTTAATGCTACTCCATACAATAATCTTAAATAAACTGAATCAAAAAGAGGAGTTACATCAGATCTTACAAAAATTAGCTGGTGATGATGAAGCATTGCAACAATTAGCTAAAGCATTTGAGAGCAAACAATCAATCTCCTCCTCATTTAGGAAAAAAAATCGTGATATTTATCAATTATTAAACCAATTGAAAACCCTTAATGAAAATTTATCTGAAGATAATATGATTTTTAATGATGATAAAAGTAATAAATTGGAGAATATTAGAAGTGATACGGATAATGATCTAATATTACGTTTATGCTCTACACTGCTTCTAGCAAAAAATATTGAAAATCAAAAAAATCTTGAAGCAAAATCACTGCCTAAAAATAAATCGCATCAAATATGGCGTTGGAATGGTCGAACCAATGGCAAAGGTTTTTATAATCAAATATGTTGCGTCACCACGATATTAAGTTTTTTGATAATAAAGTTAAGTGGGGTGAAATCATCTCATCATATGATTTACTATATATTATTTGCATTAATTATAATTAATATTATTTTTGCAATTAGGCGACGTTCAAATGATGCATATAGTAGCGGAAAATATCGTCTTTCTATTTTCTCACCCTCAATTAATCAAACTAATCGCTATGGACCACCATTAGATAGCTAAGCAAAGATACGGCTTATACTATTTCCGTTGTGTACTATCCCCTTTGAAAAGATATTTAATTATGACCAAAGGGGATTTTTTAAATCTATCTGATTATCGATTAAGATCGTTAAGATTCGATTCAATTTCGCTTCTAACCTGTTCTATCTCTTCAGGATTTTGCTGATTTAAGACTTCCATAAAAGCTTCGATATAAGAGCCAATGAGTAGTCGTTCATCACCCAATGATTGTGCCCATGCTCGCTCTAATCTTGCTAATAAAGTACGATTTAACATTTCATCACGAGGATGAATTTTAAGTGCCGCTAATCGGTCATGGCTTTCTTGTTTTTGTTTATCGGTTAATCCAATCGGACTGTGATCAATCACTTTACCATGCAATGCCCCTGTTTCAAGTAATACCACATCGACTTCAAGCAAACCATTTAAATCATAACTAAAGCGAACATCAATACCTTGTATTTTTTCCATAGGTGTGACTGGCACTTCAAATTCATCAATTAAAACGTTATTTTCAACCTTTGGATTCTCACCTTGATAAACAGAAAGCATAATACTTTTTTGTTGAGGGTATGAAGTGTAAAACGTTTTGACCTTTGAAGTTGGAACTATCGTATTACGCTCAATAATTGGCGAAAATAACCCTTTAATATTACCCGAAGAAATTTCAATACCAAGTGTATATGGGCAAACATCGGTTAGAATAACCTCTTCAACATCGGCATTTCGCAAACGACATGCCGCCTGAACAGCTGCACCTTGTGCAACAATAGTAGTTGGATTGATATGACGATAAGGCAGTTTACCAAATAACTTTGTCACTAACTCACGAACCACACCTAATTGCGATGAACCACCAACTAAAACAATATGTTCGAGTTCATTAGCCTTTAAGCGAGCATCACTTAATGCTTGTTCAACTGGCGCTCGTAATCGATTGAGTAATGGCAACCAAATTGACTTAGCTCTTACTTCATTTAATGAAAATTGCCATTGCTTATCTTGCCAAAACCATGTCAAATTATGCATTTGCTCACCACTTAGCTTACATTTTAATTGTTCAGCTAAATCCAATAAACGCGCATAATCATCGACAGGAATATCTTCTTGCTTAAGTTCCCATTCACTCAAACATGCTTTAACTATTTCATGGGTAAAATCTTCACCGCCTAAGTAGTTATCGCCAGCTGATGCATGAACCTCAATGATAGGCATTGCATATTCCAATACTGTCACATCAAATGTGCCACCACCTAAGTCAAAAACCAGCGTATTTCCTGATTGTTCTTCATGTAATCCATACGCCATTGAAGCAGCGGTGGGCTCATTGATTAGACGGACTGCGTTTAATCCTGCAAGCTCAGCAGCAAAGCGAGTTTGTTTACGCTGTTCGTCATTGAAATAAGCGGGAACGGAAATCACGACATCACGAATTTCTTGTTTCAAGAAAGCTTCAGCATCCGCTTTTAATGATTTTAAAACTAATGCTGAAAGTTCTGTTGGGGTAAATTTTTGATCGCCCAACTCAAAAACTTTACTTGAACCTAAAAAACGTTTGAATGCTGCTGCACTACGACTAGGATGAGTAGTTAAACGAGATAAAGCCGCATGACCAACCAAAATGGTATTATCTTCATCAATGCTGACAGCTGAAGGAGTAACAACTTCACCTATTGAATTGGGAATTAGTGTCGGCTGGCCGTTTTGCCAAACACAAATTAAACTATTGGTAGTACCTAAATCAATACCTATTGGAGGATGTATAACCACTTTATTCTCTTAGTATTTTCCAACATGTCAGATATTATATCCTTAATACTATTTGAGGTGCAATTTTATCCAATGTGTTGAGTTAAACATTATTGAAAAAAGAGCAGTTTTACTTATTTTTTTTATCTATCTCAACAATTTGGCTGATTAATTTACCTGTCTTAAGCTGGGTTAAAATAAAGTCACCAATAGACACTTGTTCAACCGTTCTTATCACTTGTTGTTGCTGGTTAGTCGTTACTGAATAACCACGATCTAAAGTAGCAAGTGGACTAACACTATTAAGCTGAGATGCTTTTAATACAAATTCATGCTTAGCGTCCGTTAACCTTTTTTGAACCAGATTAATCAGTTGCTGCTGTTTTCTCTCTAGGTTTTGACCATAATAGAGCACTTTATGTTGTGGTGAAACACGTAACAAATATTTATCCAGCACATTATGACGATAGGATTGTTTAGATAAATAGTGCTGCATATTTTCAAATAAAGCATGACGACTGGTTAATAAACGATTTAATTGCTTAGATAATTTAGTTTGAGGATGTTGTGATTGCAATCGTTGATAACGCTTATTTAATAATTCTCGTCGACGTACTAAATAGTAATCAATCGCCATACATAAGTATTGTTCTTGAACTTGTAAACTTTTTATCTGCTCTAGCTTATCCCGGCTAACCAACTCAGCTGCTGCCGATGGGGTAGCTGCGCGCACATCAGCAACAAAGTCAGCAATGGTGAAATCAACTTCATGACCAACAGCACTAATAATAGGTAATTGACTAGCAAAAATAGCTCTGGCTAAAAGCTCCTCATTAAATGACCAAAGATCTTCAAGCGATCCCCCTCCTCGCCCAACAATTAAAACATCACATTCTTGGCGAATATTTGCGATTTGAATCATTCTGGCAATTTGTGCCGCAGCTTCGGTACCTTGTACCGACGTTGGGTAAATAATCAAATTCAGACTTGGATCGCGCCGGTTTAATATCTGACAAATATCATGTAGTGCTGCACCTGTTGACGAAGTAATAATCCCAACCGTACGAATATTATCAGGTAACGATTTTTTATAAATCGGATCAAACAATCCTTCTTCTGACAGTTTTTGCTTTAGTTGCTCAAATTTTTGTTGTAACAAACCAGCACCAGCCGGTTGCAATTGATTAATAACCAATTGATAATCACCACGTGCTTCATAAAGAGTTACCGAGGCATTAACTAAAACTTGTTGACCATTTTGAGGGGTAAATCCCGTACGATAATTATTATTACGAAACATGGCACAGCGCACTTGCGCAATATCATCTTTCAAAGTGAAATACCAATGACCTGAAGCTGGGCGAGAAAAATTGGAAATTTCACCAACTAACCAAACTTGCCCAATAGCATCAGAAAGCAGACCTTTAACTAATTGATTAAGATCTTTTACCGATAAAATCGAACTATTGTGCATACTATTATCCTAACAAGTTTAATCTAAATCAAAGTCGGCCCAAATTGGCGCATGATCGGAAGGTTTTTCCATACCACGAATATCGTAATCAATACCGGTTTCACCACAATACTGCATAAGTTTTTCACTAGCTAAAATAAGATCGATTCTTAATCCGGTTTTTACACTAAAACCTCTGGAACGATAATCAAACCAAGAAAATCTCTGTGTATCTGGATTGGCATGACGGTAAGTATCAGTATAACCTGCTGCCATTAAATTATTTATCCATTCACGCTCTTCAGGTAAAAAAGAGCATTTACCCGCACTTAACCACCGTTTGCGGTTATTTTCATTAATCCCAATATCTAAATCAGTTGGACAAATATTCATATCACCCATAATGAGTGATAATTGGCTATTCAGCTGTCGATCCTGTATATATTCAATTAAATCTTGATAAAATTTACGCTTAGCTGGATATTTAATTTCATTATGCAAACTTTCACCTTGCGGGAAATAACCATTAATGACGGTCAAATTACCTTTGCTAGTAGGAAATTCAGCTACCATTAATCGACATTGAGCACCATCTTCATCGGTCGGAAACCCACACTCGACCGACAACGGTTTTTGCTTAGTCAATAAGGCTACACCATAATAACCTTTTTGACCGTGATAATATAAATGATAGCCAAATTGCTTAAGTTCTTCGATTGGAAATTGGTCATTATGAACTTTAGTCTCTTGTAAACCAATGATATCGGGCTGATGTCTTTCAATAATCGCAGCTAATTGATGGATTCTAATACGAATACTATTAATATTAAAAGATAAAACTTTAATCATAAATTTATTGTATTTGATTTAATTTTGCAATTGACCCATGCTACCAAAAATACGTTATACTGTTAAGCAATTACAGCGAAAGCTATAACTAGTGATTAAAGGATCAACAATATGTCTAAGGAATTACTTTCATTGCGTCATAAAATTGATGAAGTCGACAAATCAATTTTAGCTTTAATTAGTCAACGACTAGCATTAGTTGCTGAAGTTGGTGAGGTAAAAAGCGAGCATGGAATTCCGATTTATGATCCTAAACGTGAAGCCGATATGTTAGCTAAACGTAAGCAAGAAGCCGAAAATTTAGGTATATCACCCGCCTTAATTGAAGATATTTTACGCCGATTAATGCGTGAGTCCTATATAAGTGAAAACGACAAAGGTTTTAAAAAAGTTTACAACGGCAAAGGCTCAATTGTCATCATTGGTGGTAATGGACAAATGGGTAGATTATTTGCCAAACTATTTACCCTATCAGGTTATGAAGTTAAAACCTTAGGTTCAAAAACCATGCATCAAGCAGCCGAAGTTGTCGCTGATGCCGCTGCCGTTATTGTTACAGTGCCTATCAACAAAACATGCGAAATCATTGAACAATTACCACCGTTACCTAAAGATTGCATTTTAACCGATTTTACATCAATCAAAGTCAAACCTTTACAAGCCATGCTAGCCAAACACGCGGGGCCTGTGGTTGGATTGCATCCAATGTTTGGTCCGGACGTACCAAATTTAGCCAAACAAGTCATTGTCTACTGCCAAGGTCGATATCCTGAGCAATATCAATGGTTAATTGAACAGATGCGAATTTGGGGAGCCAATTTGTGCGCGATTGATGCCAAAGAGCATGACAAATGTATGTCGTTTATTCAAGCATTACGCCATTTTACTTCGTTCTCATATGGTGTAAATTTACAACGAGAACATGCTGATTTAGAACAATTAATTACCTTATCATCACCTATTTATCGCTTGGAGTTAATGATGGTTGGTCGCTTATTTGCTCAAGATCCCGTTCTTTATGCCGATATCATCATGGCGTCAGATGAAAATATTGAGTTAATCAAACGCTATTATGAATGTTTTGGGCAAATGGTTAAATTAATTGAACAACGAGATAAAGCTAAATTCATTGAAAATTTTAACGAAGTAACTAAATGGTTTGGCAGTTATGCTGAACGTTTTATAAAAGAGAGCCAAGTATTATTAAAATTTGCTAATGACAATCGAGAATAATTTTACTTCGCTTCCTTTTATAGGATAAAAAACGATTTATAAGAAAGGCAATTGGTCAAATAAAAAACTTTAGTATGAGGAAATAACATGTCTAATCGGAAATATTTTGGGACAGATGGTATTCGTGGAAAAGTTGGAGAATATCCTATCACGCCTGATTTCGCCCTCAAGTTAGGCTGGGCAGCAGGACGAGTACTGGCTAAAGATGGTGTTAAAAAAGTCCTCATCGGTAAAGATACTCGTATTTCAGGTTATATGCTTGAATCGGCTTTAGAAGCAGGATTTGCCTCCGCGGGCGTCGCTGCTGCTTTTACTGGACCAATGCCAACACCTGCCATTGCTTATCTAACTCGCACATTTCGGGCTGATGCGGGTGTAGTCATATCGGCCTCCCATAACCCATTTTATGATAACGGTATTAAATTTTTCTCAACTGAAGGGCGAAAACTCGATGACGCCATTGAATTAGAAATCGAAGCCGAGCTTGAAAAACAGATCGACTGTGTTGAATCAAAACAACTTGGCCGAGCAAGCCGAATAACCGATGCAGCTGGACGATATATCGAATTTTGTAAAAGCACCTTTGATCACGACTTAAGTCTATCAGGACTAAAAGTTGTTGTGGATTGTGCCAACGGAGCCACTTACCACATTGCCCCAAAAGTACTTCGAGAACTTGGTGCTAAAGTAATAAAAATTGGTTGCGAACCGGATGGAGTCAATATTAATGAAAACTGTGGTGCTACTGATGTAAAAGCATTAACTAAAACTGTCCTTGAAGAAAAAGCTGACTTGGGCTTTGCTCTTGATGGTGATGGTGACCGCATCATTATGGTCGATCATAAAGGCAATAGAATTGATGGTGATTTAATTATTTACATTATTGCTCGTGAAGCCTTAAGGCAAGGTCAACTTAAAGGTGGCGTTGTCGGGACCTTGATGAGCAACATGGGACTTGAAATCGCCCTTAAAAATCTTGGCATCCCATTTGTACGAGCAAAAGTGGGGGACCGTTATGTGCTTGAAATGCTGGTTGAAAAAAATTGGCGATTAGGCGCAGAAAATTCAGGCCATGTCCTTTTACTTGATAAAACCACAACAGGCGATGGTATTGTTGCAGGCTTACAAGTTCTAGCTGCAATGATAAGAAATAACATGTCACTCGCTGAATTATGTCAAGGCATGACCATGCTACCACAAATATTAATTAACGTTCGTTATACAGGAAACCCATTAGCCAATGCTGCGGTCAAATCTGCAATTGAACAGGCAGAAACGCAACTTGGCAATGAAGGTCGGGTATTGATACGCAAATCAGGCACCGAACCGCTTATCCGCGTAATGGTAGAAGGTAGTAATCACTCTCAAGTACAAAAATTAGCGGAACAAATTGCCAATGCAGTTAAAGCATCAAATTAGCCTGTTTTTTCATCATTAATTAAGCTATTGATGAACAATATTTCTAATAAAGTGAGCGGTAAAGCTGTTATTCTTTACACAAAATTAGTAAAAAGTGTCTAAATTCTTTATTTTTTTAATCAGTTGTTGACTTATTATAGGGAATTAGGTTTAAAATAATAGCTTCGGTTATTGCAGTGATTGTTTATACCTTTTAAGGCAAAAACAAACTGTAGTTTTTATTTTTAAAATAGGTAAGAGGGTTATATGGCAGTTTCCTCTCCAGCTTCACCGCAAGCTTATATAAAACACCATCTGGAGAACTTACAAGTTGGTTCTGGTTTTTGGACCTTTAATCTTGATTCCTTGTTCTTCTCAATTGTACTTGGTGTGCTTTTCTTATGGATTTTCCATCGTGTAGCAAGGAAAGCGACGAGTGGCGTACCAGGTAAACTTCAATGTGCGGTAGAGATGATCTTTGAATTTGTAAATAATACGGTCAAAGACATGTTCACAGGTCAAAATAAACTCATTGCCCCTTTAGCACTTACTGTGTTTATCTGGGTATTTTTAATGAACTTAATGGATCTAATTCCTGTTGATTTCCTACCTTATGCGGGACAATATTTAGGTCTATCTCATTTAAGAGTCGTACCGACAGCTGACGTGAGTATCACAATGTCAATGTCACTCGGTGTCTTTGCACTTATCATCATTTATTCAATCAAATATAAAGGGATTTCAGGGTTTATTAAAGAATACACCTTGCATCCATTTAATCATTGGGCATTTGCACCAATCAATTTAGTCCTTGAACTTGTTAGCTTATTGGCTAAACCTGTTTCTTTAGGATTACGACTCTTCGGTAACATGTATGCTGGTGAACTTATCTTCATCTTAATAGCAGCATTATTACCTTGGTGGTCACAATGGGTATTATCACTACCATGGGCTATCTTCCATATTTTGATAATCACCTTACAAGCATTTATTTTTATGGTGTTGACTATCGTCTATTTAGCGATGGCCTCAACAACAGAAGATCATTAATTTTAACTTTTTTTAGATAATAAACTGGAGTATATAATGGATAGTATGAGTATGTTATTTGTAGCCGCTGGCATAATGATGGGATTAGCTGCAATCGGTGGTGCAGTTGGTATCGGTCTATTAGGTGGTAAATTCTTAGAAGGTGCTGCTCGTCAACCAGAATTAATGCCTATGTTACGTACACAATTCTTTATCGTTATGGGCTTAGTTGATGCGATTCCTATGATTTGTGTGGGTATTGCGCTATATGTTATTTTTGCTGTTGCTGGTTAATAATAATTTAAGAGGAATTGTCTCATGAATATGAACGCAACTCTCCTCGGCCAAGCAATTACATTTGTATTGTTTGTTTGGTTCTGTATGAAGTTTGTTTGGCCTCCGGTTATCCGAGCGATTGAAAAACGCCAAAAAGAGATAGCGGAAGGATTAGCTTCAGCAGAAACAGCAAAAAAAGATTTGGAATTAGCCAAAGCAAATACATCTGACATAATGCAACAGGCTAAGGTTGAGGCTAATGCAATTATTGAGCAAGCGAATAAACGCAAAGCAGCCATTCTAGAAGAAGCTAAACAAGAAGCTACTCGTGAAAAAGAAAGGATTGTTGCTCAAGGACTTGCTGAAGTTGAGGCTGAGCGTAAACGCGCTCGTGAAGAGCTTAAACAACAAGTCGCTACACTCGCTATTGCCGGTGCAGAAAAAATTATTGAACGTTCTGTTAATGAAGCCGCTAACAGCGACATCATTGATAAACTCGTAGCTGAACTATAAGGAGAATAGAGCAATGGCTGACTTAATTACGATTGCTCGCCCTTATGCTAAAGCCGCTTTCGACTTTGCTGTTGAAAAAAATAGCATCGAATCATGGCACAAAATGTTAGTGTTAACTGCTGAAGTGAGCAAAGATGCTCAAATAAAAAGCATTTTAACATCTGACATGAAAACCGATTCAGTGGCTAACTTACTCATCAACATCTGTAAAGATGTGCTTGATGAGTTTAGCACTAATTTTATTAAAGTGATGGCTGAAAACAAACGCTTATCCCTTCTTCCTGAAGTGTTAACATTGTTTGAGCAATACTGTTTAGAAAGAGAAGCCCAAGCAGACGTTGATGTAATTTCTGCCAATGAGCTTACTAGTGAACAACTTGATAAAATTTCTGTCGCTGTCGAAAAACGTTTATCACGAAAAGTAAAACTAAAATGTCATATTGATAAATCGCTCATTTCTGGTTTTATTATTCGTACGGGCGATATGGTTATTGATAGTAGTATCAGAGGACGTCTAAATCGACTAAATGACGTTCTACAGTCTTAAGGGGACTGATAATGCAGCTAAATTCAACTGAAATAAGTGAACTAATTAAAGAGCGGATAGCTCAGTTCAATATTGTGAGTGATGCTCACAATGAAGGAACGATCATCTCAGTAAGTGATGGTATCCTTCGAATCCACGGATTAACTGATGTCATGCAAGGCGAAATGATTGCATTGCCAGGTAACCGATATGCAATGGCATTAAACCTTGAAAGAGATTCTGTTGGTGCGGTGGTCATGGGACCATACGAAGACTTATCTGAAGGGATGAAAGTACAATGTACTGGCCGTATTTTACAGGTACCAGTAGGTGATGGTTTATTAGGCCGTGTTATTAATACACTTGGTGAACCAATTGATGGTAAAGGTTCGATTCAACATGACGGCTTCTCACCTGTAGAAGTTGTTGCGCCAGGCGTTATCGATCGTCAATCTGTTGACCAAGCGTTACAAACTGGTTATAAAGCAGTTGACTCAATGATTCCAATTGGTCGTGGTCAACGTGAACTTATCATCGGTGACCGTCAAACCGGTAAAACCGCATTAGCCATCGACGCCATTATTAATCAACGTGATTCTGGTGTTAAATGTATTTACGTCGCAATCGGTCAAAAACAATCAACTATTGCTAACGTAGTGCGTAAACTTGAAGAGCACGGTGCACTTAAAAATACCATTGTGGTTGTTGCATCAGCATCTGAATCAGCAGCATTACAATACTTAGCACCTTACGCGGGTTGTGCTATGGGAGAATACTTCCGTGACCGCGGACAAGATGCACTAATTGTTTATGATGATTTATCGAAACAAGCCGTTGCTTATCGTCAAATTTCATTACTACTTCGTCGTCCACCTGGACGTGAAGCTTACCCTGGTGACGTGTTCTATCTTCACTCACGTTTACTTGAACGTGCAGCTCGTGTTAACGAAGCTTATGTTGAAGAGTTCACTAAAGGCGAAGTAAAAGGTAAAACCGGTTCATTAACTGCGTTACCAATTATCGAAACTCAAGCGGGTGACGTTTCTGCATTCGTACCAACTAACGTAATTTCGATTACAGATGGTCAGATCTTCCTTGAAACCAGCTTATTCAACTCGGGTATCCGTCCTGCGGTAAACCCAGGTATTTCGGTTTCTCGTGTGGGTGGTGCTGCTCAAACTAAGATAATGAAAAAATTATCAGGCGGTATTCGTACAGCACTTGCACAATATCGTGAATTAGCCGCTTTCTCACAATTTGCATCTGACTTAGACGAAGCAACAAGAAACCAATTAAGCCACGGTGAAAAAGTAACTGAATTACTCAAACAAAAGCAATATTCACCAATGACTGTTGCAGAGCAATCAATTGTACTTTATGCCGCTGAGCGTGGTTATCTAGAAGATGTTGAACTTGCTAAAGTATTATCATTTGAAACAGCACTTCTATCTTATGCCCATAGTCAATATGCCGATTTTGTAAAACAGATCGACGAGACAGGCAATTACAACGATGAGATTGAAAGTAAGTTAAAAGCATTGCTTGAAAGCTTTAAATCAACTCAAACTTGGTAAGGGTGAGGTAACAAATGGCTAATGCAAAAGAGATTAGAACGAAAATTGCCAGTATCCAAAGTACGCAAAAGATCACCAAAGCGATGGAAATGGTAGCCAACTCTAAAATGCGTAAAACGCAGGACAGAATGGCTGCTAGTCGTCCATATGCTGAAATGATTCGCGAAGTAATTGGACATTTAGCGTTAGCTCAAATAGGCGCCAAACATCCCTATTTAGAAGAAAGAGATGTAAAGCGAGTTGGCTATCTTATCATATCAACCGATCGTGGTTTATGTGGTGGATTAAATATCAATCTTTTCAAAACTGTTATCGCTGATATGTCAGCATGGCAAGAGAAAGGTGTTGAAGCAGATGTGGCTTTAATTGGTTCACGTGGGGTATCGTTTTTCTCTTCAGTAAAAACGAATATTTTAACCCAAGTAACTAATTTAGGTGACGAACCCACTTTATCTGATTTAATTGGTCCGGTAAAAACAATGCTTGAGGCATATGACAACGGTAAAATTGATAAATTATATATAGTAACCAATAAATTTATTAATACCATGTCCCAAAAGCCGACAATACAGCAATTATTACCATTACCACATTCAGAAGATAAAGAGCTAAAAGCTTCATCATGGGATTATATTTATGAGCCAGATGCAAAATCATTATTAGATGTGATTTTACGTCGTTATATTGAATCACAAGTCTATCAAGCGGTGGTTGACAATTTAGCGAGTGAACAAGCAGCAAGAATGGTGGCCATGAAAGCAGCAACCGATAACGGTGCAAATTTAATTAATGAATTACAAATTGTGTATAACAAAGCACGTCAAGGTGCGATTACCAACGAATTAATTGATATTGTATCGGGTGCAGCTGCTGTTTCAGGTTAGTGCTAAATATTGGCTTATAGTTAAGAAAAAGACGTAGAGGAATAAAAATGGCTACTGGAAAGATTGTCCAGATCATCGGTGCGGTGGTTGATGTCGAATTCCCAGAAGATGCAGTACCAAAGGTATATGATGCATTAGAAGTGGAAACTGGCACTGAAAAATTAGTTCTGGAAGTTCAGCAACAATTAGGTGGTGGCGTTGTATGTTGTATTGCAATGGGCTCATCTGATGGTTTAAGACGTGGACTTAAAGTAGTAAATACAGGTCACGGCATAGAAGTTCCTGTAGGAACAAAAACACTTGGCCGAATTATGAACGTACTTGGTGATCCTGTTGATAAAGCAGGTCCTATTGGTGAAGAAGAGCGTTGGGCGATTCACCGTGCAGCACCAACATACGAAGAATTGGCTAACTCAACAGAATTACTTGAAACCGGTATCAAAGTTATCGACTTAATTTGTCCATTTGCAAAAGGTGGTAAAGTTGGTCTATTTGGTGGTGCGGGTGTGGGTAAAACCGTTAACATGATGGAATTAATTCGTAACATCGCGATCGAGCACTCAGGTTACTCAGTATTTACTGGTGTGGGTGAACGTACTCGTGAAGGTAACGACTTCTATCATGAAATGAAAGAATCAAACGTACTTGATAAAGTATCGTTAGTTTATGGTCAGATGAATGAGCCACCAGGGAACCGTTTACGCGTAGCGTTAACTGGCTTAACCATGGCGGAAAAATTCCGTGACGAAGGTAAAGACGTACTATTATTTATCGATAATATTTACCGTTATACCTTAGCCGGTACTGAAGTATCTGCACTATTAGGTCGTATGCCATCTGCGGTAGGTTACCAACCGACATTAGCAGAAGAGATGGGGTTATTACAAGAACGTATCACCTCAACTAAAACCGGTTCAATTACCTCAATCCAAGCAGTATACGTACCAGCCGATGACTTAACTGACCCATCGCCGGCAACAACCTTTGCTCACTTGGATGCAACAATCGTATTAAGTCGTCAAATCGCATCATTAGGGATTTACCCAGCGGTTGACCCACTTGACTCAACAAGTCGTCAATTAGATCCACTTGTTGTTGGTCAAGAACATTACGATTGTGCTCGTGGCGTACAGTCAATTCTTCAACGTTATCAAGAATTAAAAGATATCATTGCAATTCTTGGTATGGATGAATTATCGGAAGATGATAAATTAACTGTTGCTCGTGCACGTAAGATTCAACGTTTCTTATCTCAACCATTCTTCGTTGCGGAAGTGTTCACTGGTTCACCAGGTAAATACGTACCATTAAAAGACACCATCAGTGCATTTAAAGGTATTATGAACGGTGATTATGACCATATTCCTGAACAGGCATTTTATATGGTTGGTTCAATCGACGAAGCGATTGAGAAAGCAAAATCTCTCTAAGAGATTTATAGAACGGAGAGAGCATTATGGCACTAACTTCCTATCAATTAGAAGTTGTTAGTGCTGAATCTCACCTTTTTTCAGGTGATGTTCAGCGAATCAGAGTCACAGGGCGAGAAGGTGAACTCGGAATTTATCCCGGTCACACTCCGTTACTGACCACCATAAAGCCGGGAATGGTCGGGATTGTCAAAGCCAATGGTGAAGAAGAGTTTATCTATCTATCAGGTGGTATTTTAGAAGTACAACCAACTATGGTCACAATCTTAGCTGATACCGCTATTCGTGGTGAAGACTTAGATGAAGCAAGGGCGCAAGAAGCAGTAAGACAAGCACAAGAACACATTAATCACCCAAGCGATGATATGTCTTTTGCTCAAGCATCTGCTGAACTGTCAAAAGCCTTAGCAAAAATACGTGTTATCGAATTAACGCGTCGTATGGGTCAATAAAATATACGTTGATCATTCAACAAAGCAATAAAGGTTACAAATTAATAAATTGTAGCCTTTTTTATTAGCGACTTAATCGCATCATTTGATAACGAAAAAACACAACTTTCCCCTTCAAAAACCCCGTTCCTCAACTTTTTTTCGATAAAAAACTAAAAAACCACCCTAGTTGAGGTGGATGATTTACCTTTAACATCAAGCTCTGCGTAAAAAATACTGACCTTATTTATAGCCTTTTTTCTATCAGCGGATTTAATAAATCCGATAGCGCCATCAGGCACAGTGTGCTCTGCTATTAATGCAATTCACTAAAATAATTCTTCAACGCCTGAATAAACGCACTATCTACCATAGCAGGATATTTATTTGCCTGCCATGATTGTAAAAATAATAGATGCTGAACCGTTAAGGGTTTATTCATATCGCGAAATTCGTTTAACTGTTCGTTTACCTCTTGGGATGTTGTGAGAAGGGATTGTGGTGTTTTTTGCTTCGGTATTTGGCAATGCTTTTGATACCATAATTCATAACCACTTAAATCATAATCACCCAATAACTCATACCCCGTTAAATTAGGGCTGGCATTAGGGTAGCGTTTAGTAATAGAACGGGTAGGAAATCCACCGCAAATAATAATTTCATCAATTTTTTTTATATACTTTGCCGTTACCTTTAAGTTAAAACCCAATAATTGCTCAACCACATATAATGATTGATTATAAAGCTTTAAAAAATTACCTTCAGCAATAAACTGAACAGGCCTTTTACTTAACGCTATTTTTTCTTCAATATTCATTTTATATTACTCCTTTAATATCTATATTTTTAACCACCACCTCGGTGCCCAGCATTTTTGCCGCTTAGCCGCAAAATCGCTTTTTTTATGGCTAAACGACGTTGACTCCTTGAGTCAGCTTGCTTTTAATCACCTAATACTATTTTTTATCACCCCCACCCCCGGCCTAAGGATTAAGGACGAAGAAATAAAAACTAAGGATAGGCGGCACAAAGTCCGTGGTTGTCGTTGTAGGTGTAGCTCCAAATCACGTCACCGTAGCTTGTGTGCACGATAAACTGGCTACTACCAGAAGGGTTCGGGTCACTAGTCCAGTACCAAAGGTAGGAGAAGCCAACGCCTGAATAATCATCCATACTACCCCACTCAGTGAAAAAACCTGAACCTATATGACGCATGTAATACTTACTAGGTGAGGAAGGGGTGGCGCCTACTGAACCACGACACCTAGAATCGTTGTTAGGACAAGATGCGTTGGTTAAATCCTTTACCGTAGGCATACGATAACCAATACTATTACACCAAGATAAGATATTAGAAGGAGTGTCATACTTAGAACCTCGGTTGACGAACCACTGCTTCAAAGTAAAACCATATTTGACGACTGGAGCACCATTACTATCACGACCGACCAACTCGAAGGTCTGAGGCAAAGTAGGTTTAGAAATAGGAATAGGACTGGATGAATTAATCTGGGATTCGGTAGCGTAAGGACCAGTTAAAGTAACACGAACGCTTGTAGCAGTAGGATTAGACATTGTGACTGTGATACCACCATGAGAAACTGGAGACCAAGACAATGGCTGACTTACACCACTAATGAGTAAATCAAAGTACAGTTTGTTAGCACCAGTTGTAGGAAAGTTTCTACCGTAAAGTGATGGCTCAGTTGACTGAGGGATAAAACCATTAGCAGGGTCCCACATCGAAGCTGGACCAGCAAAATAATCTGTACCGTTAGTCAAACTAGGCCTTGCAAAACAAACCACAGGCGAAGCCTTAGGATTGACGTAATAAGTCACATTACTTTCACTGAAAGTACTACGATTAGGAAATCCGTAACGAGTCGATAATGTACCGTCAGTACTAGATAACTTAATCCTATAAGGTGCGTTACAAATTGTTAACACGGAATTACGTGATACAGACTGATTGTTTTTATCGACGATAGATAAACTTAAAGAA
>NZ_JAFNNA010000006.1:0-129000 GCF_026536965.1 Gilliamella sp. B2911
ATAATTATTGGGGGGATGATGATGGTGATTCTGGCGTTAGTGCTACAGGTTCTTTAAGTTTATCTATCGTCGATAAAAACAATCAAGTTGTATCACGTAATTCAGTGCTAACAGTTTGTAATGCACCTTATAAAGTTACGCTATCTAGTACTAACGGTACATTATCAACTCGTTACGGATTTCCTAATCGTAGTACTTTTAATGCCAGTAATGTGACTTATTACGTTAATCCTAAGGCTGCGCCGGTGGTTTGTTTTGCTAGGCCTAGCTTAAGGTTTGGTAAGCGTGGTGATTATCCTAGTTACCCATCTTGGGATTTTGCTGGTCCGTCTTCAATGTGGGACCCTGCTAAGGGTTTTCTCACTCAAAAAACAGACCCTCTCTATTACGGTCAAAACTTTCCTACAACTGGCGCTAATGGATTGTACTTTGATTTAGATATTAGTGGTAGTAGTCAGCCATTGTCTTGGTCTTCTGTTTCTCGGGGTGGTATCACAGTCACAATGTCTAATTCTACTGCTACAAGCGTACGCGTTACTTTAACTGGTCCTTACGCTACTTTTTATGGTGACAATTCTGGTCGTATTTCTACTCCATCTTTGCCTCAGACATTCGAGTTGGTCGGTCGTGACAATAATGGTACTCCAGTCGTCAGATATGGTTTTACTTTGAAGCAGTGGTTCGTGATCGATGGTTCTACGCAGAGCAATTATTCTGATACTTTATCTTGGTGTGATAGTCTTGGTTATCGTGTGTCTCGCGTAAGGGATTTAACCAATGCATCTTGTCGTGGTAGTAATTCAGATTCTAACTGTCGTGGTTCAGTCGGCGCCACTCCGTCCTCACCTGATAATGGGTATATACGTCATATAGGTTCAGGCTTTTTCTCTGAGTGGGGGGCTATGTACAATTACTCTGGCGTTGGCTTCCGCGATAACAATTGGTTCTGGACTAGTGACTCGACTGGTAGTAGCCAGTTTGTCGTGTATTCAAACTACGGTCCTGTGTCTAAGTACTCCGGCTCCGTACGCGCTTACGAACTTTGTGTCTATCCTTAGTTCTTATTCCATTGTCCTTAATCCTAAGGGCGGGGGTGGGAGTAATTAAAGATAATATTAAGTCATTAAAAGTAAGCTAAGAGTCAACGTCGTTTAGCCATAAAAAAGCGATTTTGCGGCTAAGCGATGCTTCAATTACCCGCCTCGGCGGGTTTATTTTTTAGGTATTTTATCTCAAAAAAAGTTGAGGAGCGGGGTTTTTGAAGCTTTAAATCACGAAATTATAAGTTTTATAGCTATTAGCAATAAAAAGATACCAAAGTATTTTATCAATTTATTTATCGATAATCGTTGTGCAATTTGTACACCCATTTTTGCCATGGGGATACTGGTGATCATAATGGATATTACTGCTGGTAGATAGACAAAGCCTAAACTATATTCTGGTAATTCTTCAATATTCCATCCTGCAATAATGTAGCCAATCGTTCCGCCAAGCGCTACCGGTAAGGTAAATGCCGCAGAGGTGCCAATCGCTTTACGTATATCTACCCCGCATTTTTTTAAGAAAGGAACCACCAATACCCCCCCACCGACACCAACTAGGGCAGCAAACACGCCAATTAGTCCACCAATAATGATATAAATCGTGTCATGAAATGATACAGCGTTTCGATTTTGGGCGACATTGGTGCTTTTGAGAATAAATTTACTTCCGGTGTAGATAAGAAAAACGATAAAAATCCATTTTAACCAAACACCGGGAATATAAGGTGTCATATACGATCCGCCCATCGTGCCAATCATACATCCTAACACCATCTTTTTTAGAATCGACCATTGGATATTATGATTTTTATTCTGAACCCAACTTGATGATAAGCTGGTGCCAATAATGGTGGCAAGCGATGAGGCGACGGCGATGTGGTTTATCCATTCTCCACCATGATTAAAGTGATTAAGTACTATAATTAATGCAGGTACAATTAACGATCCACCACCCACGCCAAATATACCGGCTAGCAATCCCGCAAATGCGCCTATCATTAAGAAGATTATAAATTCAACAACCATTTCTTGTACTTTTTTATCATTTTTTAAATTCAGGGAGATAATTATAACTGTTTTTTATAAGTGCGTAATAATTCTTGGTTTTGATACAAAATTCTTTATTGTTTTTGTATAATGCTTACTTTTCGTTGATTAAGGATTTTAGGTTAAATGCTGACCGATATTTTACGTGGTGCAATGATTTCGGCGAGTTTAATTATTGCTATTGGCGCGCAAAATTTGTTTGTGCTTAAGCAAGGATTGTTAAAAAATCATATCTTTTTTGTTGCTGCTATCTGTTTTTTTTGTGATTTCGCTTTGATGACTATTGGTATATGGGGCGTGGGGTCTTTTATTAGTCGTTATCCTATAATTACTAATTCATTAGCCATCTTTGGTGCATTGTTTTTGCTTTGGTATGGATTTAATGCATTTAAAAGCGCAGTGAGAGGTGATAGTAGTATGCAGGTTGATTCTGCCGAGCAACGAAAGAGTTCTTTAACAAAAGTGATTTTGTCGACAATTGCGGTGACTTTACTTAATCCTCATGTTTATTTGGATACAGTGGTAATTGTTGGTGGGATTGCCGGTACGTTTTCTACTGAGCAAAAATGGGCGTTTTTAATTGGTGCAGTTTGTGTGTCATTTATTTGGTTTTTTGGTATTGGGTATGGCGCTAGGTTGCTTACGCCTCTATTTAGACAAAAAAGGATGTGGGTCATATTGGATTCGGTTGTTGGGCTGGTGATGTTTTATATTGCTTATCGACTTATTGTTTATGTGATTTGTGGTCAATAATGTGACGCTTTTGGCGTTGCATTTTTTATTAATCTGTTCGTTTTCCTCATTTCTTACTCATTTTTTACGTGATATCCATCACAATTATCAGATTTCTTCTCTTATACGATATTTATTTTGGTGTTAATTTGTCAGTAATAATTTGATCCAAGCTTTTTTCGGCTGATTATTAACATTTTTAGTCAATTATTTTTGCTTTATTTTTGCCAAAAAACGCTCAATGGAATAAGGCGTTCAAAGTTGATTGTTTAGATAAGGAGTTTATATGACAAGTAAAATAGTTAAGTTGACGTTGTTGATTAGTGCAACGCTAGTCACTGGGCAAGCACTAGCGCTTAAACAAATAGGGCTTAAGAGTCATCAATTAAAAAATATTGTAGTTGATAATCTGAAATTTAAAGACTTTGATCGTGATGGTAAGTTATCACCTTTTGAAGATTGGCGCTTATCTCCCGAAGTTCGTGCACAAGATCTACTTGCCAAATTGTCGTTAGAAGAAAAAGCAGGCTTAATGATGCACGGTAATGCCAAAGCTTATGGTAGTGAGATTGGGCATGGTGATAAGTATAATCTAGATGAAATTAAGCAGTTAGTGCTTACTGATAAGGTAAATAGTTTAATTACGCGTTTAGAAGTCAATCCTAAGGATTTTGCTAAGCAAAATAATCAATTACAAGAAATTGCTGAGTCTTCTCGATTGGGCATTCCTTTAACAATTAGCATCGATCCTAGAAATACCTTTTATTATGATGATAAAGTGACCAGTAAAAGCGGTTTTAGCCAATGGCCAGGAACTTTGGGGATGGCGGCGATTGGTAATGAGTTTGTGATTAATGAGTATGGTAATATCATTCGACAAGAGTACCGTTCATTGGGTGTCACTCAGGCATTATCACCCATGGCTGATCTGGGAACTGAACCAAGATGGTCTCGTTTTGAGGGGACATTCGGTGAAGATCCAATGCTGAGCAAAAGCATGGTTCGTGGTTATATCTCTGGTATGCAAAATGGTAAACTTGGTCTAAATTCACAAAGCGTGTCAGCCGTGGTTAAACATTGGGTTGGCTATGGTGCCGCCGAGAATGGTTTTGATAGTCACAGTTCTTATGGTAAATATGCACTTTATTCGAAAAAAGATAGTTTGGAAGAGCATATCATTCCATTTATAGGTGCTTTTGAGGTGAATGTGGCAGCGGTTATGCCGACATATTCGATTTTAAAAAATGCGGAAATTAATGGTCATAAAATCGAAGCAGTTGGTGCTGGCTTTAACCGTTATTTGTTGAAAGATTTGCTACGCGATACTTATAAATTTAAAGGGGTGATTATTAGTGATTGGAATATCACTAAAGATTGTAATGAAGTCTGTATTAATGGTAATCCGCCTGATGTTCCGTCTAAACCTGAAGGTATGCCTTGGGGCGTTGAAGATTTGACTGTCGAGCAACGGTTTATTAAAGCTATCGAAGCGGGTGTTCAACAATTTGGTGGCGTGAGTGATAGTTCTGTTATTGTGTCAGCAGTAAAAAATAATAAATTGGACGAAAAGGCAGTCGATAGTGCTGTGTTAGCGATTTTGACGCAAAAATTTGCTTTAGGACAATTTGAAAATCCTTATGTCGATCCAAACCAAGCTAGTCGTTTTGTCGGCAATAAAAATTTCCAAAAGATTGCTGATGAAGCACAATTTAATTCAATGGTTTTACTAGAAAATAATGATAAAGTTTTGCCATTGAAAGCGAAAAGTAAAGTCTTTTTATACGGTTTTGCCGATGACGCTAAAAATACCCTTAAAGGTAAAGTCACCATTGTCGATAAGTTAGAGCAAGCTGATGTAGTTGTGGCTAGGGTAAATGCACCTTTTGAGCAACCTCATAAGAACTACTTTTTTGGCGCAAGATATCATGAAGGTTCATTAGAATTTGCGGCGGATGATAAAGATATTAAATTTATCAATGAGGCGAGAAAATCACATCCCGTTGTAGTAACTGTTTATTTGGATCGCCCAGCCGTTTTAACACCTATTAAGCAAAGTGCTAATGCGATTGTAGCAAATTTTGGTGTTAAAGATGAGGTGCTATTTAAACGTTTATTTGATAGCAAACCTTATAATGCTAAATTGCCAATTGCATTACCAGATTCAATGGATAGTGTTATCAAACAATCTTCTGATTTACCAAACGATATGAAGGCGCTCTATCCGTTAGGTTATGGAGTAACCCGTTAGTCGTTTGGACCTTTTTAATGTCGTTTTATTCAATGCTATTGCCTAAGGGCAATAGCTGTTTTGCGTTACATCATTTTCTCTATCAATTTTATCTTTAATCAATAGTTCTCACTTATCTCTATTATTTTTTTATTTTGAAGGGACGCTTCAACGTAGTTTTTTGAGGTAAATAATAAATAGATTGAACGATAACGTTCTTATATCTCAATGAGTTTGATTAATGATTTTTTGATAAGGAAGAAAAAATGGTGGGTCGTGAGCGATTCGAACGCTCGACAAACGGATTAAAAGTCCGCTGCTCTACCGACTGAGCTAACAACCCATAAAATAAGTAGTAAGTGGTGGGTGATACCGGGTTCGAACCAGTGACCCCCTCCTTGTAAGGGAGGTGCTCTCCCAACTGAGCTAATCACCCCAATGTTTCTTTCGAAAACTTCACGGTAAGAATTGGTGGGTGATACCGGGTTCGAACCAGTGACCCCCTCCTTGTAAGGGAGGTGCTCTCCCAACTGAGCTAATCACCCTTACCGTGTGGATGTGCATTATAAGGCGTGTCTTATTTCAGTCAACCTTTTTTTTTACTTTTCCTAAAATTTAGCCCTGTTCGGTGTAATTTTAGTCATTTTTTGGATGATACTTCGCAAAAATGGATTTTGTAGGTTTGAATCTAGATAATTGTGATTAAGATTGGGCGATATTGTTTTTCAATCTATTTAGTATGATGGTTTTTAATAAAAGTCGCGTAGTAATTTATATCGAACCCACAAAACTGCACTATCAGTTAGTCGAATCAAGCGGTAAGGTGAATGAGGATTTTATCGTTTATCAAGATTTGGCTGATATCGATCAGTTTATGCATAATCTAAAACTACCAAGATTAACGTCAATTGAATTAAATTTAAGTGATGATTTTGTACAGTATCAAAAAACCACTTATCCCGATGTTAAACTGACGGTAAGCGAATTGACTAGTTATGTTGAAGCATCCCTATACAAACTTTTCCAACAATCTGGCAATCAGCTTTTTTTTGATTATGTATCCATTTCACCTAAAACTTTAATGATTGCTATTTGTGAGCGTAAAACGGTTAATGACTGGTTAGATTTGTTCCAAAAATATGGAGTAACATTTGTCGGTAGTCATTTTGAAAATAGTTCATTTAACTTTCTACCATGGCGAAAACAAAAGGCAAAACAGCACCAATTCAAGTTACTTCTTTTTGTTGTTAATTTTATCGGGGTGTTGACCTGTTATTTTTTTTATCTTTTGATGAACACACAGTCAGACATCGAACACTATTCTCAACAACTATCTGCTCAACAAGTGTTGCAACAAGAGTTGTTGGCTGAATCTTATATTCCTAATCCTTCACCAAGTCAAAAACAGATCCAACAGTCGCTACAAATGCTTTCTAATAAACTACCAGCAACGATTTGGTTAAATCTGTACGAATATGAGCCTGAAAAAATTAAAATTACCGGTCGTAGTGTCAATTATGTGGATATTATCAATTTTAATCAGCAACTTTCTGCAAATGTAACGAAAAGTCAGGTAAAAAATATCGAGAAAAGTCAGGATAGTTTGTTGTTTCAAATGGATATTGAGTTGAATGAATAACGACTTTCTAGAGAGGCCGATTTGGCAACAATACTTAGTTTGTATTTTATTACCGTTAACACTGTTTTTTATTGGTTATCAATTTTTTATTCAAGACTTAAAGCAACAAGCTGATCAGCAAATGGCAGTGTATCAAGAAAAGCAAGTTGAAATTGAAATGCTTCAAGCAAGAATTGAACGTTATCATGCGGCTAAAAACAGTTTGCTAACTTTGATAACCGAGCATGAACTTGCTAACGCTATTGATCGTCATCATTTGAAGTTGATGTCGTTCAAACTGGAACAAAATGATTCAGCAACTTATTGGGATGTTGAATTAAATGGGCAATTTTCTGATTTTATGAAATTTATTGGCGATTTTAACGAGAATTTCTACTATTTGAACTTTCAACAGTTATCAATCGGTAAGCAAGATAATTATTTGCGGATTAGATTTAGTTTGTTGTTTAAGAAGGGTATGCAATGAGTCGTTATTTATTTGTTTTTGCATTGATGATGTGTTGTTTCATAGTGAATGCTGATGGTCATCGCGATCCTTTTTTGCAAAAGATTGAGTTAGGTTGCCAAGAACAGACCGATCTTTTAAATATGCAGATTCAGGCTTGGCAGTTTAGAGGATCTATTCAACGCGTTAATTATCAGCAATTATGGCTTTCGTCAGATAATGATTGGTTAGCTATTACTGATAATAATGTTCCTCATGTTTTGTTTCCTTGGGAAATTGAAGCTGTGTTAAGCGATAAAATTTTATGGCAAGCAAGTTTACCTGAGTATTGTAACGATAATGTGCTTTGGACAATGCCGTTAACTAAATAAGATGAGATCGATATTTGAGGTTGTAATTAATGAATCAAGCCAGCCAACTATTTAGTCAATTAGTTCGTCAATTAGCAAAGAATTTAAGGCAATTGACGATTTTGCTTATGCTTTTATCAATTCCATGTTTGGCTGAGCCTTCCATTTCAGCACAAAAAGAATCAAATGATCTTATTTCAATGAATTTTTATCAAACGGATGTCGCAATTATTTTGCAAGCGCTGGCTGATAATAAGCAGATGAATTTAGTGATGATAGATGATATATCAACTAAACAAACCCTCAAACTTAAGAATGTTGATTGGCAAAAAGCTTTAAAAGTGGTGTTAAATTCAGCAAATTTACAGGCCGAAATTGAGGACAATATTTTGTTTGTCTCAAAATCTATTGAGCCGGAGGTGCTTGCGCAAAGAGAGTTATTAGAGCAAAAGGAACAGGAGTTAAATCAGCCGTTAACTTTGTTAACCATTCCGATTAAACATGGCGATCCTAATAATTTAGTAGAGACCATCCAGCAACAAGGATTATTATCTGAACGCGGAAAGGCGATAGTTGATAAGCGAACCAATTCAGTGCTTATTACTGATATGACCAAACAATTTGCGGATATTAAGAAGTTAGTTAAGGCTTTGGATCAACCCATTCCACAAGTCCATATCTCGGCCCATATTGTCACTATGAGTGATGAGAGTATGGAGGAGTTAGGGATTAAATGGGGATATTTGGGTAAATCTTCACAATTTTTTAATCAGCTGGATGTTGACCTTGGGGTCGTTAATCCTTCTTCTTCTGTGGGTTTTAATTTAGCGAAACTTTCTGGTAGTTTGTTGAATTTGGAACTTTCAGCATTAGAATCAGAAAATCAGTTAGAAATTATTGCTAGTCCGAATTTATTAACTGCAAATCAAAATATGGCATCGATTAAGCAGGGAACAGAGATTCCGTACGAAGTGTCAACGGGGGGGAATGGTTCGACATCCATTGAATTTAAACAAGCGGTATTAGGTTTAGAAGTTACGCCTAAAATTGTTGCTGATAAACAAATGATCTTGGATTTATATATCACACAAAATACTACGGGTCGTTCGATTAAGCGCCGTGATGGGGGAGAAGCTTTAGCCATTGAAACGCAAGAAATTAAAACTCAAGTGAAAGTTAAAGATGGTGAAACCGTGGTTTTGGGTGGAATTTTTCAGCAAGTTAATAGTAATGGGAAAAAGAAAGTACCTGGTCTTGCTCAAGTGCCAATTATTGGGAATGCCTTTAAATATAATGCTAAAAAAAATCAAAAAAGGGAATTAGTGATTTTTATTACTCCGCAATTAGTTGAGTAAATAGCGATGGAGTTGTATCATACTCTACCATAATTTATGACTTTGTATTGAGTTAGTTGATTCTCTGCAAAGTGTCGTTATTCTAATCACCAATTATTATAAAAGTTGAGAATATCATGTTTCATTTTGTTGCTTCTGATCTAGATGGTACTTTGTTAAATACCGAACATAGTTTATCGCCGTTTACAAAAAAAATTCTTCAGGCATTACGGGAAATGGGTATTCATTTTGCTTTTGCGACAGGCCGACACCATATTGATGTTACTCAAATGCGTGAAAATATGGAAATCGATGCTTTTATGATTACATCAAATGGGGCAAGAGTTCACGATAGTAATGGTAATTTAGTTTTTAGCCGTAGTTTTGATCCTAATTTAGCTAAAGAGTTGGCGGTGATTTGTAAAGACAGTCCATATATTTATACCCATGTTTACCGTGGTGATGATTGGCTGATTAATAAACCTGATGCCTATTCGCTTAGCTTTTTTGTTGATACAAAATTTAAATATCAATTTTTTGATCCAACTAATTTTGATACCAGTGATATTGCCAAAATTTATTTTACGACCTCTGATATTAACCATAACCATTATTTGGTGGAGTTGAAGGACAAAATTGAAAAGCAATATGGTAATAAAGTTAGCATCGCGTTTTCAACGCCAAACTGTCTTGAAGTTATGGCGGAAAATGTGACTAAAGGCAGTGCATTAAAGTTAGTGGTTGAAAGCTTAGGCTATCAACTTAAAGACAGCATCGCTTTTGGTGATGGTATGAATGATTACGAGATGTTAAAAATGGCAGGTAAGGGCTGTATTATGCAAGATGCGAGTCCTGAACTTAAAGCACTGCTTCCTGAGTTGGAAGTTATTGGATCTAATGCTGATGATGCTGTTCCCCATTATTTAGCTAATCTTTTACTTTAATCTATTAATTATGATTATTGATAAAGAATTAAATACATTAGGTTTGCGTTGTCCTGAGCCGATTATGCTAGTGCGTAAAGCGATTAGGGAATTAGCTGTTGGTCAAATACTGCACGTTGTTGCTGATGATTTGGCCACAACGCGTGATATCCCGAGCTTTTGCCGGCATATGGATCACCAATTAGTTAACTCACAAGTTGAATCCATACCATTTGAATATTGGATTAAAAAATCACATTAATATAGTGTGTTAAGCTATTTTTTATTACCTATTTTGATAAATCAATTTTTTTGAAATGATAACGAAGTGTGCGCCAGTCATTAGGCGCAAGGTTATCAATCATTAAAAAAAGCGTTCTTCTTTTACCATTTCGCCGTGATTTTAAATTAATAATGATTATATAACGTAGTAGTAGTGGTTTTCGCGTTAAATACCAACGCTGTTTGTACCAATAAATTTGATGTATATATTCAAATAGCGCAAATTCACCTTTTATAGTTTTGAAATAGCAAATACTACGCCACCATTCGATTATTAAGATTAATATTAAAACAAAAGTATAACTATTTAATGAAGTATGCGCTAATTGCAATAAGCAAAGAATAATCAAAATAAGATAAAAGCAGGTTGCACTCAAAAATTGTAATAACGAAGGGGTAAGTTTTGTGCTCCACATATTAATCTTGTTTAAATTGATAAAATCACAATTATCTATTCGTTTTATCAGTTTTATTTAAAAATATAAAAATATTGTGAGATAATACACAAAATAATTTGAAAATTTACTAACTTTTGAGAACCTATCAATTAGTTGTTTAACCTGTAGCAAACCTATGTGGTATTTAATATCTGATCTATTAAGTTCTGCTAAAAAATTAAGTTATAAACTAATAAGTAATGGAATATGAAAGTGAAAATATATTAAAGGTAAATTTCTTTTTTAATTTAATATGTTAATAATTGTTTAATGGATTTAAACAATTTTTTAAGCATGGGTTAGCGTCGCTTTTTATTTTGAGTCTTTTCGAGTAAGTAGTATACTCATCGGCTAAAATGGATTGAGATCAATTAATACAGTTTTATTATCTTTCTTTGATTTAAAATCAATTGGATAGGAATGATTTGTGATAATATTAAAAATATTAAAATTTTGCCTTAAACTTATAATCGGTTTAGTACTTTGTGGCTTAGTGATAGGTATCGCTGGCTACAGTTATTATTCTAAAGATCTGCCAGATGTAGCGACTTTAAAAGATGTTCGCTTGCAAACCCCAATGCAAGTATTAAGTAAAGATGGTGAACTAATCGCTATTTTTGGTGAACGTCGCCGAATTCCTCTAAAATATGATGAAATCCCCCCGATTGTCGTTAATGCTGTTATAGCTACCGAAGATGCACGTTTCCATGAGCATTTTGGGATTGATCCTATCGGTATTGTGCGTGCTATGTATATCGGGTTGAAGGATAAGAGCTTTTCACAAGGTGGTAGTACTATCACTCAACAAGTGGCGAAAAACTTCTTTTTAACACCAGAAAAAAGTATTTCTCGTAAAGTAAAAGAGATGATTATTGCAATTCGTATGGAGCGAGAATTATCTAAAGACGAGATAATGGCATTATATCTTAATATGATCAACTTTGGTTCGCGTGCTTATGGTGTGGCTGCTGCTTCATATACTTTCTTTGGTAAAACGCCAGATCAGTTAACTATCGATGAAGCGGCACTACTAGCTGGTTTACCTAATGCGCCTTCTGCCTATAATCCAATTTCCCACCCAGAAAAAGCATTAACAAGACGTAATTGGGTTTTAGGTCGTATGCTTGATCAAAATTATATTACTCAAGCGCAATATGATGAAGCGACTAAGAAGCCTTTAAATGCAAGTTATCATACGCCAAAAATTGAATTTTCTGCGCCATATGTTGCTGAAATGGCAAGACAGTTTATGTTCGATAAATTTGGTGAGAACGCTTATACCGATGGTTATAAAGTTTATACCACCATATCTAAGACAGACCAGGTGGCAGCAACAGAATCAATACAAAAGCATATTATTGATTATGATATGCGACATGGCTATCGTGGGCCTGAAAAAGTGTTATGGCAAAATAATGAGCCGGCACTGAGTGACGAGAAAATTCAAGAAGCTTTACATAAATATATTTGCTATAGCGGGATGTGTCCAGCCGTGGTTCTTGAATCATCTGATAAGGAAGCAAAAGCAGTATTATCCGATAAAAGTAATATAACTATTGCCTTTCAAGATATGAAATGGGCGCGAAAATTTATTAGTGATAATCAACAAGGTGCCTCGCCGAGAAAGGTTAATGATACTTTAAAACCAGGTCAGCTGATTTGGGTTAAAAAATCTGGTGAGAATTGGGCATTAGCGCAAATTCCAGTAGTTAACGCTGCACTGGTTTCTCTTGATTCTGATAATGGTGCAATTAAGGCGATTGTTGGTGGTTATGATTTCAATTTAAGTAAATTTAATCGTGCAACACAAGCTTTACGTCAACTAGGTTCTAATATAAAACCATTTGTGTATACGGCTACGTTAGAGAAAGGGCTAACGATGGCGACGCTACTTAATGATGCGCCGATCGTTCGTACAACAGGTAGTGTGACTTGGCGTCCAAAAAATTCACCGCCTACTTATGCTGGTCCATTAAGAATGCGAATTGGTTTAGGGATGTCTAAAAATGTGATGATGGTACGTGCATTACGCGCAATCGGTATCGATTATGCTGCCACGTATTTAGAACGTTTTGGATTCCCAAAAGAGAATATTTCACATAATGAATCACTTGCTTTAGGTTCAGCTTCATTTACGCCATTGCAGGTTGCACGTGCTTATTCCGTTATTGTTAATGGTGGGTATTTAATTACGCCTTACTTGATCGAAAAAATTGAATATGACAATGATAGTGGCGTAATTTATCAGCATCAACCATTGATTGCTTGTCATAACTGTAAAGATGAAGTGGTAAAATTTGATTCTGTTTCAGTATCGTTAGTTAACGTTGAAAACGAATCAAATGAGACGGGTAGTGAAGAGCCTGAAGAGGCAAATCTTAAAACAGAAGATAATTTAATCTTACCTAATATTAATAAAGACAATAAAACCACTGATGTGACACCTAAATATGCACCACACACCGTTGATAGTGGTATAGCATATATTATGAAAGATGGACTAAGAACAATTGTTTTTGGCGGTTCGGATTGGCAAGGTACTGCTTGGCGTGTAAAAGCATTAGGTCGTAAGGATGTTGGTGGTAAAACGGGTACAACTAACCAATCGAAAGACGTTTGGTTTTCTGGTTTCGGCGGTAACATTGTTACCTCGGTCTGGATGGGGTTTGATGACCACCGACGTGCTTTAGGTCGAACTTTCCGCGCTGAAGCCGGTGCAGTTACAGCTAACCCTATTTGGGTTGACTATATGAAAGTTGCTCTTAAAGATGTACCTGAAAAACAAGATGTAAAACCAGATAATGTTATTTCTGTTACTATCGATCAGCGAACCGGTATGTTACCAGGTTCTGGAGCGAGAACGATGTCAGAATACTTTATCAAGGGAACCGAGCCAACTACCTATGGATCGCAAGAAGTTGGTACCAGCGTGAAGGATTCACAAGGTAATACGCAAGAACTATTCTAAGTAAGGTTTTTATATGAATGGTTCTATAAGAATTATTGGTGGAAAATGGCGCGGAAGAAAGTTGTCAGTGCTTGATAAACAAGGCTTGCGACCAACCACAGATAGAGTAAAAGAGACTTTGTATAACTGGCTAATGCCAGTTATACAAAATAGTGTTTGTTTGGATTGTTTTTCTGGTAGTGGATCATTAGGTTTTGAAGCCGCATCACGCGGTGCTCAAAATGTCACATTATTAGAGAAAGATAAACAAGTTGCCAATCAGCTTAAGAAAAATAAGCAGTTGATTGCATGTGATAATGTCGAAATTTATTCGACAGATACTTTTCAATGGCTTGATAGACCAGCCCAAAGACAATTTGATATTGTATTTATCGATCCGCCTTTTCATTATTCTTTAATCGAGAAAACACTAGAGCTTCTTGAGAATAACCATTGGCTAAGTCCATCTGCTTATATTTATATTGAATCTGAGCTGGGGCATGATTTTAATATTCCATCAAATTGGTATTTGCATCGAGAGAAGACAGCAGGGCAAGTTCATAGCTATTTATTTATACGAGAAGAGAGATAATGTTCATACTTTTAGGTAAACTAGTCTATTTATTTATATGGTTATTTTTATTATTTAATCTTGTTCATCCGTTTCCTAAACCAGCAAATATTCTCGCTTATATTGGATTGGTTGCTTTTACACTTATTCATGGATTACAAGCATGGATATTACAATCAACAATGGTTAATCAAGAAAAAGAACAGGATAAATTTAAAGCACTTAGATTTTTTATTTTTGGTGTTTTTGAAGCACTTAGCTGGAAAAACAAAAAATAAAGAATAAAATAGGTTGTCAGGTATAAATATTTTTGTATAATGCTCACCACTTCTTTCGAAGCGTTCAATATGCGGGAATAGCTCAGTTGGTAGAGCGCAACCTTGCCAAGGTTGAGGTCGCGAGTTCGAACCTCGTTTCCCGCTCCAAGTCAAGATTTATAGTTTTTTATAATCACACAATTAAGAATTTTTATCTTTTAGTATCAGTTATTAAGCTTTGTTTTTATATCATTAAAGAGTATTTATGTGTATTATAATCTATTCGTAAGTGGCACAACCAACGGATCATTAAATAGAACAAGCTGTTTACTGTATTTTTGACTGTTTTTTAGTTCTATCTATCAATAATTGGAATCTCTTTTTTCTATTTTATTTTGGCTTCACACCCTTGTTTTCTATGGGTTAGAATAGCTATACTATTTAGCATAATTATAAAAGATTTAAACAATAAGTTGTGCTTATTAATTAAAGTTAAATCCACAACTTCTTGATGGAATAAAAAACTGCATTAAATAGTATAGTTATGAAGTGTAAGGCAGATTTATTTATCTGTTACCAATTGTTATCTTCGGTTATATTAAAAATTGATAAATTTTGTTATGATGACAACCAGAATAGACAATCAAAATTAATAGATATTTTAAGGTCTTTATGGCAGTCATTGATACCCCAAAAGAGCATTCGCTTTCAAAAAAAGGCAATAATACTAAAATGGCATTGATCCGCAGTGGTGTGGAGGCTATGACCATCAATGGTTATGTATCTTCAAATATTGAAAATATTTTAAAAAAAGTTGGTGTGCCAAAAGGATCTTTTTATTATTACTTCAAAAGCAAAGAAGATTTCGGTAAAGCAATCATAGAAAGTTATGATAGTTTTTTTCGTTATAAGTTAGATAAACACCTTTTAAATGAGTCAATTGAATTGCCTTTATCTCGAATTAAGTCGTTTTATGAAGATGCAAAATTGAGTATGGCAAAATATAATTTTGATAGGGGCTGCTTAATCGGAGAATTAACACAAGAGGAGTCGCTTTTACCCGAAGGTTATAGCACTTTATTAGTGGATATTTTACAAAGCTGGCAGCAGAAAATAGCAATTTGTTTGCAACAAGCTCAGAAAATAAAAGAAATAAAATCTAATGTCAATTGTGAAGAGCTTGCGGTATTTTTCTGGTTAGGCTGGGAAGGTGCGGTCACTCGTTCTAAATTGATTAAGAATGCCGAACCGCTTGATATATTTATGCGACAGTTTTTACTATCTATAAAATCCGAACCTTCAGATTAATTATTATATTTTTGTTTCTTTATTCATTTTACTAACAGATTAGAGCAAAAACTCACGTTTGTTGACTTGGCTCTTTCCTCTTAAATTGCCCCTATACAGCATATAAATAATTAACCTTACAAATTCTATTGATCATTACTAGACGATCGGTCTATAATTATTAGACCGATTGTCTAGTAATGATTGCTAAGGAATAAAATATGCTGTTTAAAACCATTCTATTAGAAAAAAATGATACCAAATTCTCTTGCGAGGTTAGTTCTCTCTCAAAAAAAGAATTATTTAAACAAGAAGGCGATACACTTATTCAAGTTCAGTATTCAAGCCTAAATTATAAAGATGCATTAGCTATCACTAATAAAGGACCCGTGGTAAGGATGTGGCCAATGATTCCGGGAATTGATGGTGTTGGGACGGTTATTCACAGCGTCAATCGCCAATATAAAGAAGGCGATTCTGTTATTTTAAATGGCTGGGGGTGCGGTGAGACACATTGGGGATGTTTAAGCCAATATGCTTATTTAAAATCAGACTGGTTAATTCCTTTACCACCTAATATGACACCACAACAAGCAATGAATATTGGTACCGCTGGTTATACGGCAGCATTATGTGTGCAATGCATTATTGATCATGGCGTTAAACCAGAGCAAGGTCGTATTTTAGTTACAGGAGCAACAGGAGGAGTTGGTTCTATCGCAATTATGCTACTGGCTAAATTAGGTTATTCAATAACAGCGGCTACATCTAAAATGCAGGATACGGACTATTTATACCAACTTGGTGCTAGTCATTGCATTGATAGAAAAATACTAAGTGAGTCAGGGAAACCATTGCAAAAGGAACAATGGATAGCTGCTATTGATGTATTAGGATCACATACTTTAGCAAATATTTGTGCCCAAATTCAATATGGTGGCATTGTTGCTGCTTGTGGCTTGGCTCAAGGTTTGGATTTTCCATCAACTGTTGCTCCGTTTATTTTAAGAGGGATAACATTAGCAGGGATTGATAGTGTTATGACCCCTTATCAAAAACGTATTGCAGCATGGAATTTTCTTGCAACGTACTTAGATGCACAACAACTTAATCATATCGCTAATATTATTACCTTGGATCAATGTCAACTAGCTGCTGAGAATATGTTCTCAGGGAGAATCAAAGGTCGGTTTATTGTTGATGTAAACCAATAACATCCAGCTAAACACTAATTTGATAAATCGACAATACGTACTATGGATAGATGATTAACATAACAGAGGACACTCCTAATGAGCCAACTATTTAATAAATTAACTTTAAGATCTGGGGCAGTATTAAAAAATAGAATTGTCATGGCGCCAATGACAATTGAATCCGCTTTTTTTGATGGTAGCGTTACGCAAGAGATGATCGATTATTATGCATTACGCTCGGGTGATGCGGCCGCTATCATTGTCGAGAGTGCTTTTGTTGAAAACTATGGAAGAGCTTTTCCTGGTGCACTTGGGATTGATCACGACAGTAAAATAGAAGGTCTAAAACAATTAGCTGAGGCAATTAAAGTCAAAGGTTCTAAAGCGATTATACAAATCTATCATGCTGGTAGAATGGCTAATCCTGAATATAATGGTGGTCATCAGCCGATCTCTGCTAGCCCAGTGGCTGCGCTTAGGGATAATGCAGTAACACCATTGCAAATGACGTCAGAGCAAATTGAATTAATGATTGAAAATTTTGCGCAAGCAGTCAAACGTGCTTTATTAGCAAATTTTGATGGCATTGAAATTCATGGCGCAAATACCTACCTGATTCAGCAATTTTTTTCACCTCATTCCAATCAAAGATCAGATAAGTGGGGTGGAGATATTGAAAAAAGGTCGTCTTTTCCCTTAGCGATATTGAAAAGAGTCCACCAAATTATACAGGAATATGGTAAAAGTGATTTTATTGTCGGTTATCGCTTCTCACCAGAAGAAATTGAACAACCGGGGATTCGTTTTTCTGATTCCATGTATCTTTTAAATAAATTGAGTTCTTATGGTTTGGACTATATCCATTTCTCTATGGGCAATTGGGATAGAACATCTATTGTTGATACTGATAATAAACAGCAACTTATTAGCCAATATCGTAAACTACAATCAACCACTTTAGCGAAAATTCCAGTTATTGGTGTAGGTGGTATAGCACAAGGTATTGATGCAGAAAATGCACTATTGAGTGGTTACGATCTTGTTAGTATTGGTAAAGGTTATTTGGTTGAACCTACGTGGGCAACGAAAGTTAAAAATAATGAGCTATGTGCTACTTTTGCTGATATCACGCAAAGACAACAACTTAAAATCCCATTCCCATTATGGCATGTTATGGATTTTATGATTGTTGATAGTTTAGCTGAACAGCAAAAATATCAAAAAATTAAAGCATTACAAAATATTGACATTCGTTTTAATGCAGGTAAATACACCGCCTTCGGTCGAGGACATAATGGTGAACTACCGATTACAGTTACCTTCTCTGAAAATAAGATTCTAGATATTTTAGTTGATCAATCTAAAGAGTCAGAAGGTATTGCTAATCCAGCATTTGAGCGTATACCTCAACAAATTATTGATGGACAAACTCTTAACGTTGATGTGATTTCAGGTGCAACGGTCAGCAGTCAAGCTGTTATTAATGGTGTTGCTCAGGCGGTTGATATGGCAGGAGGCAACTCGGAAGCACTACGTTATCGAGCGAAAGTACCTGTAGAGTGGTCATCTCAGCTTATAGAAGAAACGGTGGATATTGTTGTTGTCGGTGGTGGTGGTGCTGGATTAAGCGCAGCGTTATCAGCTATTGATAAAGGGAAAACTGTTATTTTATTAGAAAAATTTCCGGCAATTGGAGGTAATACAATTCGTACTGGAGGTTGGGTTAATGCAGCCGAACCAGAATGGCAAAAACAATTCCCTAGTTTAGCTGGAGAAAAACAAACACTCGTTGAGCTTATCAATATGCCTGAATCAGAGTTTACAGCTGAATATCTACAAGACTTTCAAATATTAAAACAGCAAATAAAAGAATACCTAGCAAAAACCGAGCAAGGTGATTTTCTATTTGATTCTACTGAGCTGCACAGAATTCAAACCTATTTAGGTGGTAAAAGAACGGCTCTTAATGGACAAATTATTTACGGCCAATATGATTTAGTAAAAACGCTCACCAACCGTTCAATGGAATCAATTCATTGGCTAACGGAAAAAGGCGTTGACTTTGATCGAAGCGTAGTAGAAATTCCTGTGGGTGCCTTATGGCGTAGAAGTCATAAACCAAAACGTCCGAAGGGGGTTGAGTTCATTAATGTATTACAACAACGTATTGAAGAAAAAGGTGGGCGAATCATAGTAGATACTAAAGCAGAAAAACTGATCTTAAAAGATAGTAAAGTTATTGGCATTGAAGCGAAGCAAGCTAATGGTTCAAAAATGATTATTCATGTAAATAATGGCGTTATTCTAGCCTGTGGCGGTTTTGGTGCCAACACACAAATGATTAAACAATATAATACCTATTGGAAAGAAATCGCGGATGATATAAAAACAACTAACTCACCTGCTTTGGTTGGTGATGGTATCAAAATGGGAGAAGAAGTTGGTGCTGATTTAGTTGGTATGGGGTTTGTACAACTTATGCCAGTAGGAGACCCTAAATCTGGTGCATTACTTACCGGGCTAATCGTTCCACCTGAGAACTTCGTTTTTATTAATCAACAAGGTAAACGGTTTATAAATGAGTGTGAAAGCCGAGATATTTTATCGCAAGCCTTTATAGATAATGGCGGTTTAGTTTATATGATAGCAGACGAAAAAATTCGACAAACAGCAGCGAATACTTCAGACGAAACTATTGAAAGAGAAATTAAAGAAGGTATTATTTATCAGGCTGATTCTTTAGAAGAATTAGCCGATAAAATTGGTGTGCCTGCGTCTTCATTAATAGAAACCATAAATAAATATAACAATTATGTTACACAAGGAAAAGATCCTGAGTTTCATAAAAGTGCATTGAGTTTAAAAGTAGAACAAGCCCCATTTTATGCCACACCAAGAAAACCCTCTGTTCATCATACAATGGGTGGGCTTAAAATTGATACTTATGCTCGAGTAATTAATAAACAGGGTAATGTTATTAGTGGATTATATGCTGCGGGGGAAGTTGCTGGTGGAATTCATGCCGGTAATCGTTTAGGTGGTAATGCCTTAATTGATATTTTTACCTATGGTCGAATCGCAGGTGAAAGCGCGGCTGCGTCGATTTAAATAAGAGATGTCATTAAATAAAAGAAGGATGATCACCATTCATTCTTCTTTTAAATTACACTCTCCGCCAAAAATATAAGGTGTCCTAGTAATGAATAGATATGAGGCGAACTTTCCTCTGATGGGAACAATGATTAATCTACTTATTTATCATACTCATGGTGAAAAAGTCCTTAACGAAGCTTATAATTTACTATTAGAATTTGAAACGCGTTTTACTGTAAACCGAACACACTCCGAGTTAATGGAAATCAATAAAAATGCAGGAAGAAAACCGATATATGTTAAAGAGGATATTTTTGAGTTAATTAAACTAAGTAAAAATATAAGTATACAAGCTAATAACCCATTCAACATCGCAATCGGTCCATTAGTTAAGGCTTGGCGAATAGGTTTCAATAACGCAAAGCGCCCAACTGATCAAGAAATAGCTGATTGCCTATCATTAGTTAATCCCAAAAATATTTTACTCAATCAAAAAGATAAAACTATTTATCTAACAAAAGAGAGAATGGAACTTGATTTGGGTTCAATTGCTAAAGGCTATTTTGCTGATCAAATAAAAAAAATATTTCTCAATCATGGAGTAAGTAGTGGGTTTATTGATTTAGGAGGAAATGTACTGACTATTGGTTGTTCACCCAATAATCTCAATAATAACTGGGTTGTGGGTATTCAAAATCCTTTTAAGCCACGTGGTAATATGATTTGTGCTGTTCTAACAAAAGATTGCTCTGTTGTAACATCTGGAATTTATGAACGATTTCTTTCTGTTGATAATAAACGTTATCACCATATACTTGATTCAATTACTGGAGCGCCTATTATTACTAATATTGCGAGTATTACTATTATTTCAAAGCAATCTCTTGATGGTGAAATATGGAGTACTGCTGGTTTCCTGTCAAACGCTCAGCAAAGTATCGAATTTTTAAATCAGCAAACGAATATTGAAGCTATTGTTATTACTTGTGATGAAAGGATCTACCTAACTAATGGGCTTGTTCGAAATAATCTCTGTATTCAGAAAATAGTAGAGTAATAACCTTAATAGATAATTATAAACCCTTCAAATTTAATATATTAAAGGGTTTATTAATATAAAATACTACTTACTAGTTCTGTTGATATAACAGATAATATCTGGATTTATCTTATTAATGGTATCTTTGGGTAATGTTGTATCCTTTAATCGACAAATATTGGTTGTACCATAATCTTCATTTTTTTCATGGGCATTAGTTCTTGCCCATACGGTTACATGAGCATAATCTTGATTATCACATTTTTTTTCTGTTAGATTAAAAGCATGAATCGAATTTCTGGGAATATATAATAAAGCATCCTTTGAAGGGGTTGTTGGCGCCCAATAACTATCTAAATCCACTATTTTAGATCCTTCTAATTGAATAACTAATTGATTTGGCAATGAAGATAATAAGGTAAAAATATTTTCTTCTGGAGAGACAACAAACTGTTTAATTCCATCATTACATGATGGTTCTCGAATTGTATAATAGATTTCATTTGTGTCATGATGATGATAAGGGTAAAAAGTGTTACCTGATTGAACTGTCATACCAATTTCAGCTCCTACTGCTTCACCATTAATTGAATCAATTTGTAGCAACCCCCAATGTCCCATAATTTCAGCATAAGCATAACCCGCACGAAAATTTTCATCTCCTGTGTGTTGGTTTCTTTCTGTATTTGTTGAGTACATCGGAACCCAACCGACACTAGCCCAAAGAGTAGGAAGTGCTCTGGCACTGATATCATTTACAAAATTTAGTGGCATTTTGATAGAATCATCAGTTGTAACTGAATAAAATTGTTCTGAAAACTTAGTACCAGCGGTTTGAATTTGAACTTTGTCACTATTTTGATAGTATTTATGTAATGATGGTCGTTTTAACCACATAGCAACATCTGATTGTCTTTCTAATGTGTCATTAGGACTATATAATCCATCTATTCTTTTTTGTGGTGAAAAACATTGAAACGCTTTTTCTTTATTATGGACAATTGTATACAAATGCTTAACAAGTACTTGTACATCCCGGTTATCCATAATACATTGGCGTATTGGTTTATTTGGTGAGATAGACGAACCTGTTTGTATAATAGCGGTGTCAGAATTTGTGCAATCAGGTGACTGAGATGTACTTAGTGCTTCTGCTAAAGTACCTAAATATATGATGGTTTCATCCCACAATTTATCAACTAGTATTTTTTCTTCATCAGAATAATTCTGTGGAGCATTACGACAAATAAATTTAGCATTTTCAATAGACTTTGAATCAATAAAACTAGGAACATCCGTTTTAGCTAAAGTATTCATACTACAAAAGACTAGCATGATCAGAGCGAGTTGTTTTTTCATAAAATTCCTTATTTATATATTGAGTATAAAAATACTTCTTTAGTTCAATTTATTAAACAATAAAATAGACCGGTTGTCTATGAATGTTTTTTTGGTAATTCCAATAGATGTTAACGATGGTTTTAGCTTCATGCTAATAAATGATGGTTAGTTTAGATTTATTTATAGGTAATATGCATTTAGGTATAAAAGTATAATGAGTAAAGTATACAATATATTAAATTTTATATTTTAAGTTGTTACTTTTGAAAATAGTATTATGCCTATTTTAGTCGTTATATTAACCAATAAAAAACTTTTATAGGATATAAAAATATCCTTGTTATCACTCAAATAAATTAATTTTGCCTTAAAGAGCTATCGATAAAGATGTTTTCTTAATCGCTCAATAATGCAGAATTGATCTAACTAAATGATTATAAAATACCTTATTGATTTACTATAACTAGGATGTAGTAAGTAACGATAGAACAAAACAAGGCTGTTAACTACAACATTACGATAGATAATGCGATGACTATTCATCAGCAAACAGAATCTTTTTTTTCGTAGATACCTTTTAACAATAACGACTACGATTTAGCTGATGCAGTCAGGAAAGCCGATGCTAACTACATCAACAAGAAAATGTCTAGCTATTATTTGTGTCGCACTTAATACTGTTGATGCAGTTTTTTGTGAAAAACTCTTTTATGCTGGTTTGTCAAATAAATCGTTTTTACTAAAGCATTGGGCGCGCTAGGCGATAACGATCTTATCAGTTAATAGAAATGATTTAGGTTAGCTCACATACCGCATAACGATTTAAAGTCTTTTCCCTTGTGCATTCTAGGTGATTTGTATTGGTTAACCGCTCTCTCATATTAAAATAGGTATACAATAGAAAGTGCTACATTAGTACTATATAGTTTTTTTAAAATGATTACATTTCAATGAATTAAATTTAAATAAAAAAGAACGATTCCCGCTCCAATTTCATCTTAACACAAAATTTTTTCTGAAATTTTTTAGATGTTTTATTATTTAATCTGGAATAAAAAACGATTAATTCTTAATGAATTTTGTGGAATTTTAAGCTTTATAATTAAATAAGCTAGCCGTTATGGTTAACTTATTTATAATTAAAACATTATTATTTTTGTATTCATTAATTAATAAGTTAATAATGAATAATTATGCTGTTTCTGGTTTTTAACACCCACAAAGCAACAATACAAATAAATTGATACATTAGCAACAGATCTCATTGCTTGAATTTGAAATTCTTGCTATTAAAAGCAGTAATTAAAATTTTATAAACACGATTATTTTTGTCCTGATTAGAAACTATCAGTCGTTTTAAAACCTCCGCCACCTGTTGATGAGCTGGATGAAAACCCACTGTCACTTGATGAACTATAAGATGACGAGGAGGAAGAATCCGAAGAGGATGATGAGCTCGAATAGGAAGATGATGATGATGAGTGTGAAGAGGATGAAGAGAAAGAAGAAGATCTCCTTGATGATGAATTGTCACTCGCCCATCCTGAATTATGATTAGATGATTTTAATTCTCTCCTTATTGCTCTATACCCAAAAAGGGTTTGAACAACTGTTTCTGGAAAAATTTGATTGCTAAATAGCTGGTCTAATAAATCATTAAGCTTGAACGATGGTATGTTATATTCATAAATTGAGCTAGGAATATTGTTTTCCCTAAATAAATAGAATGTTTGTTCAAAACGATTATAAACATTGTCTAATTCGTTAAGCGTTTTTAATAACGAGGCCAGATATGCATCAATATCAAGTATTTGTTTATTTATCGCGACAATTTTTTCTAATAATTTATCATCTTCTGTTGATTTAGTTTGTAATGTTAAATCATTAAGTTGACTTAAAGATTGTTTTTGTAACAGTTTAACTAATTGATTTGAAATTAGTTTAAACTGCGAATTATTGCCTTTTTGAAGTTCTTGTAAGGTATTTTCTGTATCTTGTTTCTGTTTTTTATAATGTGCTAAATCTTGCTCAGTTAGCGCTATTGTTTTTTTCAATTTAGATAAATTTAGGTTAGTATCAACCTCGCGTTCTTTCCGCTCTTTTGCTTTTAATGCTTGCTCATATGCTCGTTTTTTATTATTAAACCGTAACTGAGATTCTTTATATAAATCTTTAAGCATTTTATGATTTTTGAAATTTTCTGAAAAATTGATAAACCTTGCTACCCATGAGTCTAAATAACGAAATATTTTGAAGGCTTTATAATTTTTCTCTCCAAAGCGACGATTAATTAAATAATTGTAATAGTAATTTTGTTGATATTGTTTCAACTTGGTTGAAAATTCTTGTTGTGAACTTTTGAAGTTTTTTGTTTCTTTGGTTAGCTCGTCTTTAGTAATGTTATAATTATTTAATAGTGATAGATAATCTGCATCACTTTCAAGTTGTCGAATCTTTTCCGCTGTTAATTCATCTAATTTTAATAATGTTTCATCCATTTTTTGTTGGGAATCAGCAATAAAATGATCTAAATTACTGGATTTATTTTTTAAATTACAGTTTAAATCCTTTAACTGTTTAATGATTTTCTGAATTTCCAAATCGTTATTTTGGGGAGATTCTAATAGATAAATAGTCGCTATCTTTTGATAAATCTCTACTTGTTTATTTGTCAAATCAAGGATTTTTTGACGAGAGTTTTGCACCTCGTTATTAGTTTTCTCGATTGCACTAAAGATTTCCTGAAGTTTTATTTCAATACTTCGTTCAATATTGCTAGATTGCATATTTACCACTCTAAAATCCTACCTGTTTTAACTGTATTAGGACAGTTAAATTCTAGACGACCAATTGGTTTTTTACATAATTTATTTTCATCAATATGCCCATCGGCAATTTTATCTTTTTTAACCTTATTAAATTCTTTTTGAGAAACCTGCTGACCAAACATATCTACGAGTTTCTTTTCACCTGTTTCAATACTGGTTACCCATAGCGGTGTTGCTATTCCGGATGATGTTGTTGGTGTGACAATCACATACCAAGATTTACCGTTTGTTTTTTCGTGGGTGCGCTCAACTCCTGATTTATAATTAGGTTTGTCGACAATAGTAAGTGTCAAATTAGTTTGAGCTAGATTGAAATAATAAGACATCATTTGTTGATAATTTTCAAACTTATCAAAGTTGAGATTTTTTAGGTCAGCTTGTAAATCACTTTGTAAAGCAATAACAGGTACCATATCCGACTTCGGAACTTTTAGGGCTAATAATTTCTGATTATCAATCTGAATTTTATTTATAATGGTTTTTGCTCGTTCTGTGGAATTGTAAAGTGTTTCAATTTGATTGAAATCGATAACTCTTTGTCCTTGATTAAGATTATCAAGAACGGTATCGACTGCATTTTGTAGTACGTGATACTCTTTGCTTGTTTTTATAAACTCATCATCATCTATTAAATTAGCTAGCCGTTTATCATCTTCCAATAATTTTTTTAATATATTTAATTGAGTTCTAATATCCGACAATTTAGTGGTTACTGAGTCATTAATTTGCTTAAATTGTTTAACTAAACTATTTTCATCATCTGTAATAAAAGCCCCGTTAATGGTTGGCTTGGTGACTGTGGGAATAATTTTCTGGCTAAGTAGATTAGAAATTAAGGTCTTTAAATTTTTTACTGGAATCTGCGCATAATGAACAGAAGTTTTATCAATTTGCTTAAACTCGTTGCGTAATTCTGCTAATGAATCTTCCGACGCTAATATTTGACTATAGTAACTATCAATTTCTTGTCTAACGTCTCTTGTATAGATTAAATTATTAAAAAAGATTAAGGCTAAAATAAATAAGAATATGCTAAAAAGGCTAAATATTAACTTTCTTTTGATATAACAACGAACTAGAAAATGTTGAAACCAAGGACGTTTAGGTGCAACAAACCGTAACCGATTATCAAACCAAAGATCGATTCCTTCATCAACGATTTTATCGTCCACAATTTGACCTTTGGCTTCATAGAAGGTTTTAATGTTTTCTTTTAAATTAGCTCGTAATCCTTCGCGGTCAAGGTGCTCAAGTAGTAATTGTTGTTTTTGATATAATTCATCAATTATTGCCATTGCACCTAGTTGGTCACTAAGTTTAACATCCTGCATTAACCATCAACCTTCAAGATAATATTATTAAAGCGCTGTTTTCCATCTTCCACTATACGATCGATTTCTTTAGCATTATCAATCGATTCATTTCTTAGCTCTGTAATTAATTGTTGGCTTGATTCTTGATAATTGACAATGGCTTCAACTAATGCACGTAAAGAATCAGCTTTAATCGTCGAACCATAACCAGCTCTTAAACCTTCTTCAAGTTGCTTATTAGCTGAAGTAGCAATACTTTCAATGCCTTTATTCATACCATCTTTCATTGCTTCTAGTGTTTTAGTGCTTTCACTCAAACCTGTCAATGAAGTTATAGAAGCGCTTAATGCAGTAAATACAATTTCGTTGGTTGAAAAAAAGCTTACACTTTGTTGGTAGACACGCTCTTTTATGGAGGTTGTTTGTTGCAATCTTGCAAATACTGCTTCGGCAGAATTATAAGAAACGGTTAAATTATTGGCGAGATCTAAGATGATTTGATAACGGCTATCTTCTTGTTGTACATTGCGTAGAGCTTCGTCTCTAGCAAGTTCTAATCGTCCTCGAGCGACATGATCATCACCTGTAAAATTATCAACTTGAGCAATAGCGTCGGTTAATTTTTGTTTGCGTTCTTCAAGACGATCTGTCGCAATTTGCAGTACTTCTTCAGCAACGATTTGAGCTTGTTTTAGTCCAAAACGGAAATCTTGGTAGGCGTTTAAAATAATATGTTCACGCTCGACTTGATTACTTGTTTCTTTTGAAACATCTAAATAGGTTTTTTTTATTAAACTAAAACGATCAGGAATAGAACCACGTTGAAATGTCATCCAACCCATTTTAATTTTTTCCAAAAGATCTAACTTTCCGTCATCTAACCAACCAAGCATTTTTTCCATATCGGTACGGATACTATCAAAATGCTTGACAATATTAGAATAGCGATCAGAAACATGTACGCCATCAATTTGTTCCCGGACTACTTCATTAAATGCGCTTTGTTGTTGCAAAGTGTGAGCAATGGCGATAATACGATTTTTATCAATTTCAGCAACATTATCCAATAACTTTAAAATTGGCGCATCAGCCTGAGGTTTAACCATGATGCCGATTTTATTCAACAACTGTACTGCTCTATCTACATATGAAACTATTTGACTAGACATGTTTAATATTCCTTTAACTATTGTTCCTTAGTTAATTAAGAAAACTAAAAAGATTATATATCACTAAAAAAGTTATCACAAATTAGGATTAATTAGTTGTGAAATATAAATTTTAATTAAACTGTGATAAAAAACTAAGCTAAAGATGAACAAGGTAATAATATCCAAATTATTGAATATACCTAGATTTGACTTCCTCTTAGTTCTATAGGCCTAGAAGGAGGTCCATTTTAATTTCATTTGCATCTTTTTTATAATTTTGCTAACTTTTCCTGCCAGTATTCTTGATATTGTGGCAGGCGTTTTTGTGCAGTTTGGTACACCTGTTTTAGTTCAGTAGTATCGAGTTTTCTTTCCATTCTCTCCAATGCATAATCTAGTTTTTTCTGCTGCATATATGCCCTAAACAGTAGTGAGGCATCATAGGCTTCGCCCATATCCGGGGTGATTTTTTCAAGCTGTTTGATTGCCCGATAATTATCATCCTTCAAAACTCCGGCGGCTATAGCTTCATCCAAATACATCATACCGGGCTTGGAGTAATCAATGTTTGGGCTTCCTTTTGGACTATCGAAGTAATAGTATTGTTTTCGCAGTGCGAATAATTTCTCTTTATCGGGCGCTTGTTTGTTCATTGCATCTGCAATCTTAGCAAAATCCATTACTCCATAAATTAGCTGAGCTTGGTTTTTACCATAAATACCCATACCCACTTGATAAGGTGTGCCACTAAAATCAATCACGACCTTTTGACCAAAACGGTACGCTTGTCCAGCGCCCCAAATGATAGATGAGTTAGCGGTTATTTTTTTCCTAGGTTTAATAAATTCAATCAGATGGTCAAATAGATAAGGATTAGTTATCGTTAATGGGGCAAAAATAAATGCTTCCCACGATGAACCATCAGAATCTAATTCATCGATATTAAACCCACGCTTTTTAGCTTGTAATGGCGTAATGACACAAGGTGGATTTTCGATAAAATCTTGCTCATTAATGATTAGCGATTCGGAATCGCTTTCTGGCTTAGGTGGGATGTTATAAATAATTGGTTGACCGCTAACTTCATCTTCATCCTTAAGAGCTTCTAAAACTAAATCATGAAAATCTGCATATATCAACTTTTCTTGCGGATCCGTTGCATTATTAAATAATTTTTTTAACTTTTTAAGACTATCACTAGGTTTACCAAAAAGATATTTTACTAAATAACTCAATTTACAATATGGATTTTTTGGCTCGTTCATACTGTAATAATCGGTCAAACTAGCTAAATTTTGCGGAATTTTATAAAATTGACTGGATAATTCATACATATGTTGACCTTGAGTTAATTGCAATAGAGCAATCGCAACCGCAGTTTCGGGCGTAATACCCCAATATTTTTCAAGAACAATACCAAAATTACCTGCCAAATATTCATGGTCACCATCGGTTTCAAGTGCAAATTTAATAGCCAAATCCATATGTTTCACATCCGTCATTGCCAGGGCAATAGCAGCAAATGCTCCGGCGACTGAATTATATTCATCTTGTAAATCAAAACTATAATCAAGTTCATACATGGTTAAGTCAACAAACTCTCTTATTTTATCATGTAAACTTTCGTACATGGCTGCTTTGCGGAAAAAGACATGTGAACAACAGGCGATTCCTCCTGCCCCTAGCTCTAATTCTTCAAAGTCTTCATATTCTTCAACGTATTTAGCGAATTCAGAATAGTATTCAGGCTTGGCAACAAAATAAATATGAAGCCAATGCCCCTCAAATATTTTTGAATAACCTTTTGCCATTAAGTTATTTAAATAATCAAGCGCATCGGAATATGCCTGTTCGCTTTCTTGTTTAAAGCGTAAATAAATTTCTCCGTCAGTTGGCATGGCTCTGGCGATAATAGTGTCAGTTTCACAAAAAACATCAGTTTCAGTAAAAGTATCATAAAAACGTTCGGTTTCTGATTGATCGTCTGGATCGTCTTTTTTTTCTAGTTTAATATCAGGCTTGTTATCAATAATGCCCAGTTTATCCCATGCTTGTTTTTGTATAATTGCTGGTTCATATCCTTTATCAACTAAGCATTCAACACCGTTATAAGCATATTTATAACTAAAATTTTCCCATTCAAACTGTAAAGAAACTAAACTCCATTTGTTATAATCAAAATCTTTGTATTTCCTTAACAGAGAACGTCCTTTCGATTCAGCCTCTTTTTCACATGAATAAATATATTTTTTTAGTAATGCTAAAATTCTATCGGTATCGTATTGCTCAATAACGCCATTAAGGGCAAAATATTCCTCAATCGTGTCAGTTAGCAAATCTGCATAATATTCTTCTGATTGCTCGAGATATTTTAGGTCGCTTTCAAGCTTAAATATCCTTGTTTGTCGGTAGGTTTGTTCTATTGGTATTTCAATAAGAATATTATCTGTTTGGAAAAGGGCAATTCTGAAATATTTATCAGTCATACCACCAAAAAAACCATCATCCAGCATTTTTTGAAGTTTTTCGGTAAGTAATGGAACAAAGTATTGATTATTTATCTCAACGCCATAACTAGTCCCATCATATTCTAGCTCATTTAGACTTTCTGAATAATAGCGTTTGGAATTTCGTTCATTGAATAAAGCATATATTTCCAGCGTTTTATAATCAAAGGTGATATTAAAGCCACAAACATTTTCAGGGAATTTGTTAGCTGGAGTATTTTTTTCATCTTCTTCTGTCTGGGTAGTTTCAAAAATACTCTGTAATGCGTTAACTATTTTATCCACCATTTGTACCGGATAATCGGTAAGATATTGTTCAGCCAGATAATGGATTGATTCGGAATGAGTCTGATAACGGTCATAAATATATTTCATCACACCTTGCGCAAAGATTTCTTGGAAAAGAATTTCTGGATCTCTGATTCTCAAAAGATAAGGAATGCAATCAAAGTGAATCGGTGATATTTTCTTCATAAATTTTGAAAATATCATTTGAAGCATATCTTTGATGAAAATTTGAAATTCCTTATTGTTTGGACTTAACGCTTTTAATTGTTCGAACTTAGCTTCAATATCGAACTGCTCACCTTGCTTTATATATTTCCGTAACAAAACTTTTAAGTTATCAAATTCTTGTTCTTGTGGTGTTTTGGTGACTGTCTCTTTTTTAATCGGAGTATTACTTTGTTTTGGTGGTTGTTTAACTGGAGCAACTTTTTTAGGCGGAACCTTACGTAACTCTTCAAAATCAAATGGGTTAGGTTGACCTTCACCAACCCATTCGTCGAGGTAAAACCATGGTTTTTCTTTACCGTCATCAATCACATCTTTGGGTGGTGTGGGTTTGGGGTGGTTTTTCGGTTTTGGGGCATCGGGCATTTTGATGATTGTTTTTTCTGTACAGGTTGATTGTTCAAGCGCTGGTGGGATCGCTTTTTCCTGATAGCCTTTTTTGATTTTCGATCTGATCAGTTTGTTGGCTTCTTTTTCCGCATCGGCAGGCGATGAAAACGTTTTAACTTGTGTTTGTCCTTTTGTTCCTATCTTACCAAATACGATTGTTAGGGATTCGTCTTGTTGGGTGATATACCAAAATTTATTCGATAATGTATCCTTAAACTCCAGATAATACTTCATTTCCTATATTCCTAATTATAATTCTATGTCAGTTCTTATAAATAAATTGAAAAGTAATTAATATAACTTTTTAGTTTATAAAATTTTGATTATAAAAACGACCATTATGTGTGTGTTGATTTAGTAAAACCGAGATGAATAATTTTATTACTATAAATTATGTTATTGACTAATTTTTAACAATAATTTTCTATAATTGCTTTCGAATTAGAATATTGCTTAGCAGTTTTTTAAGAAACTTTACATTATTATATGTAAATTTTTATAATTTTATTGTTGTTTTTAATGGTATATGGTACAACTAGCAATTGATAGTTCATTTTTTTGAAAGGTTAATTCCTTAATATTTCTGAACTATCAATACTTTTCTTTTTTCCATCTTAAATATTTAAAAATAATTTTGAGCTTTGTTTTTCAATAAAGTAATAATTGTTTTATCTATTAACATGTTATCCAAGTTATTTAAAAAATAAATCCAGTATTTATTTTGAAATGTAAGGATCACATTATTCAAGAGTTTCATTAATTAAGTTTTTCATGTTTTTAAATTAAAAATTGGATTATAACCAATAAAAGATTTAGTGAGATAAAATATGAATAAAATAAATAAGTTAATTTTGAATTCACAATATGCTGTTAGTAATTCAAGGAAAGGAAAATTTAAAGGTAAAGCATCTCTAATCAAATTTATTACTACAACGAGCATAACTTTAGCAATGACAAATCCAAGCTTTGCTCAGTGTATTACTAGCGATCCAAATAATCAGGCTTGTACCGGTGATGTAAATAATCCCAACGGTAATGGGTATGAAAATACAAATTCTTCTGATATTTTCTCTTTTGTCCAATCTGATGGATCTATTACAGGTAGTAAAAATGGGGTAGAAATTAATTACCATGGCAATGGTATTTTGAGCATCAATACATTAGCGAAAGTTTTTGGTAACGGAGGGGATGGAATTAATGCTCAAAATAGTAGCAATTCACAAGATATCAAAATAACACAATTAGTGAGTGGTGAAACGAGAGGGAGTAAATCGGGCATAGAGGCTACTAATAATGGTAAAGGTTTAACCATTATTAATACAGCTGGAATAATCTCTGGTAATCAGGATAACGGTATATCAGTGCTCAATGGGACTCAATCTACCGATTTAACTATTAATCAATCAAGAGGCAGTATTGAAGGGCATAATCGTGGAATAAGTGCTGAAAATCAAGGTAATGGTATCTCTGAAATCATTGTTTCCGGTAATGTGAATGGATTGAGTAGTGAAGGTATATTTATAAAAAATAGCACTAATAGCAAGAATATCACAATTAATCAATATGATGGCAGTGAGGTTAGTGGGCAAAGTTATGGTTTGGCCGCTTATAATAATGGTAAGGAACAAACTGATATCACCATTGCTGGTTATGTTGAAGGTCGTAATAATGATGCAATTTATTCAGAGTCGTCAAGTACAACATCAGATGTCTTTTTAACGCAAATGGCTGATTCTCAAATTAAAGGTCATAATAACGGTATTAATATTCTTAATAATGGTAATGGATTTAGTGATTTAATCATTTCTGGTTCGGTAACAGGTGAGCAAATTGATGGTATTGTTGCTAAAAATCTTTCAGATACATCAACTGCTATGTCTTTAAGACAGTTAGGCGGTAGTATTTATGGTCATGTGAATGGTGTGAATTTATTGAATAATGGTAATGGTGATACCACTATCTCAACTAAAAATAATATTCAGGGTGATCAACAAGATGGTATTGTAGTTGTAAATGGAACTAGTTCTAGTAATATAAAATTAAATCAGATATCAGGTACGATTAAAGGTCATAATAATGGCATAAATATCACTAATAATGGTAAAAAGTCGACGATCATTTCAACTTCTGGTGTTGTTGAAGGTGCTCAAAACGATGGAATTAGGGCAATCAATAACAATTCGACAACCTCTAATATGAGCGTTATTCAGTCAAATGGCACAATTCATGGAAATCTTAATGGCATAAATGTAACGAATAATGGACAGGGCTATACGTCAATTCAAACAGCTAAAAATATTATTGGTGATCAAAATGATGGTATTGTGGTTACTAACGGTAATACATCAAGTGATTTAACGATAATCCAATCAGCAGGTAGTATTGCTGGCAAACTTCGTGGCATAAATTTAACCAATAATGGAAAAGGGAATACAAATGTTAATCTTAGTGGCTCAGTAACAGGCGATATTAATGAAGGCGTTGTAGTTCAAAATGGTACACAATCAAGTCACTTAAATTTAATTCAGATAGCAGGAAAAATCAAAGGTTTATTAAATGCGGTTAATTTAGTTAACAATGGTGTCGGTTCAACAAGTGTAAAAACTTCAGGCGATTTAGAGAGTGTTCAACAACATGGTTTGTTCGTTTTAAATAATAGTACAGCCAATAATCTTAATATTGATCAATTTGGAGGTACGATTACAGGTAATTATAATGGACTTAATGTAACCAATAAAGGAAGTGGGACGACTGAAATAAAAATTGCAGGTAAGGTTTTTGGTAATAATTCTGATGGCATTTTTGTGCTTAATGATGTTGGGGCACAGAACTTAATTGTTTCTTTGAACGACTCAGGTTTTGTTAAGGGCCATAATAAAGGACTCAATTTAACAAATAAAGGAAATGGTGAAACAAAAATTCTCTTAAATGGCAACATTGAAGCTGATCAAGATGATGCTATTTATGCTATAAATGAAAATAATGCTACTAACTTGACTGTTCAACAATTAGCAACCAGTAGTCTTAATGGTTTAAGAAATGGCATAGAATTAGAGAATACAGGATCTGGTTCTACAACTATTACTACTTATGGAACGGTTAGTGGTGAACAACAAGCTGGTATAGTTATTAATAATCGTGGTACAAGCACTGATGTTAATGTTAAACAAAATTCTGGAACAATTTTTGGTAAAAATAATGGAATAACAATCAATAACAGTGGTACTGGCTCAACGGTTATTGATATCTATGATACGGTTTATGCGAATGGGACCGATGTAAACAATAATTTAGATGCGGGTATCTATACAACGGGTAAATCAGACACAACAACTAATATTAACCTTAATGATGGTGCTAATGTTTCTTCTGTTCTTGGTACTGCAATAAGAAATGATGTGACCAATTCTATTGTTAATTTAAATAGTGGTTCTAAAGTAAGTGGTAAAATATTACTAGGAACAGGTGATGATACGCTTAATATCAATCAAGGCTCTGATATTTCAGATTTAACCATGATTGATGGTGGACGTAAAAATATTCGAGCTAGTTCATCGAATGAAATGGATGTTCTTAATTTTAGTACCCATCTAGTTGGATCTTCTGATTCAGTAGGTATTCGTGGTGATGTAGCGATTCTTAACTGGGAAAATATCAATGTTGGTTCAAACGGAAGGTTATCATTAACTGGTAACTTAAATACCGATAAGCTTACTCTAAATTCAAATGCTATTTTAGATTTTGTTCCAAGGATACATCAAGCTTCGGTAAGTGGCGATGTTTATAATAGTGGTACTATTGCGCTGAATAATAATTTTACTGGAGATCATCTAACTATAACCGGTAATTATATTGGTAATAATGGTCAGCTTTTGCTTGATACAGTATTGCAAGATAGTAGTAGCTCAACTGATAAGTTGTTTATTGGAGGGAATGCTTCCGGAAATACATTGGTTAAAATAACCAATATTGGTGGATTAGGTGCAGATACTGGCAAAACGAATGGTATTGAAATTGTCAATGTTAATGGTGTAAGTTCGAACGATGCATTTAATTTAGAAGGATCACATTTAGATGTGGGCGCTTATGAATACTATTTACATAAAGGCGATATTAATCAACAAAATAATAACTGGTACTTACGTTCTAGTAAACCTACTGAACCAACTAATCCAACTAATCCGACGAATCCAACCAATCCAACAAACCCAACAAACCCAACAAACCCAGAGCAACCTGTTAATCCAGTGTCTCCGAATAAGGTTGCTTATCGTAAAGAAGTACCAATGTTTGCTGGGGTAGCGGCACAATTACGTCAGGCTGATTTAATTATGCAAGCAAATATGCATCAACGTATTGGTAATACTTTACTACCAGACTCAAAAATTAGTTGGGGACGAATAATCGCTGAGCGCACAGATATAAAACAAAATGGCATAGCTGATACACATAGCAAAGGGAATTATACTGGTTTCCAAATAGGTAGCGATATCTGGAAAGAAGAAGATAGCTATTGGCGTGTAGGTGGTTACTTCGGTTATTTACATGGTAGTTTAGATGTTGATGGTTTTGCCAGTAGTATGAAAGGATATGTAGGAAAAAATCGCTCAAATAGTTATTTCTTAGGTCTCTATGGTAACTATATGGATGAGAATGGGGCTTACTTAGATTTGGTGTTCCAAGGGGGGCGTCATAAAGTAGACATTAAACCAAATTATAATAAAAATAGTAAACAAAAGGGAAAAGGATTAAGTGCTTCCGCGGAAGTCGGTAAACCATTTGATTTAAATTATTATGATTGGCGAATTGAACCTCAGTTTCAAATTATTCACCAATGGATGAATCTTAATAATAGTCATATAAGTGGTAATACCACCGTCAAACAAAGTCATAATGATTCATGGCTTTTCCGAGTGGGTGCTAGACTTGAAAATCATTTCCAGTCAGAGTTAGGAACGTTTCGTCCTTATACTCGTTTAAATTTATACTATTCACCCGATGGTTCAGATCGTATAAGATTTGATTGTTCCAGAGCTTCAACTAAATTTAATAGTGGTGCTGGTTATACAAGCACGGAATTAGCTATCGGTGGTAGTTATGAATTTAATAATCAAGTTAGTGCTTATACTGAGATTGGTCATACTTGGTCTAATAGTGGTGATGCAAACGTTAAGTCGCCAATTAATGGCTCTTTAGGAATAAGAGCTAATTGGTAACACGAGTAATAAACTAAGTTGTTTATCTTCCTGACCGATACTTTTAATAGAAAGTATCGGTTTTTTCTTTATTCATTTAAAATAATTAATCTTAATAATTAATCTAAGTCATATAAAAAATAGTTATCATAATAATTTTTTTATAGTTTTAAGATTTATTTATGGTAATGTTTTTGCATCGTTTTGCTATATAAGGAAGTTCCATGACTCATTCAACCAATCCTTTGGTGCGTTTTTATTTTAAAGTAGGGCTTATTCCTCAAATTGTTTTGGGTTTGCTCTTTGGTATAACATTAGCAGCAATTTCTCAAGAAGTTGCGTTAAATATGTCTTTTATTGGCTCGCTCTTTATTAATGCCTTAAAATCCGTTGCGCCAATTTTGGTACTTATTTTAGTTATTGCGTCAATATCTAATCACCAACGTGGTAAACGCGCTAATATGGGTAAACTTTTTGCCCTATATTTTTCGGGTATGATGTTGGCCGCTTTGTTAGCAACTATTGCTAGTTTCATCTTTCCTTCTGATATTTCATTAGGTGATGCTGCGGATCAGAGCAAATTAACGCCTCCAGGTAGTATTATTGAAGTATTAAAAACTCTGCTAAATAAAATGATAGACAATCCTGTTAATGCGCTTGTTAATGCTAACTATATTGGGCTCATTGTTTGGGGAGTCGGAATTGGTATTGCATTAAGACACTCAAGTGAAACAACCAAAACGATGATGAGCGATCTTTCTTTAGCAATTTCATTCATTGTAAAAATCATTATTCGTTTTGCTCCATTAGGGGTTTTTGGTTTGGTTGCTTCAACACTTGCAGAAACAGGATTTGGTGAATTACTTAAGTATGCTCATCTATTAGTTGTATTAGTGTCTTGTATGTTAATTGTGGCATTGATTATTAATCCATTATTAGCTTATATTGTAATGCGTAAAAATCCGTATCCATTGGTTTTTACCTCATTAAAAGATAGTGCTATTCCTGCTTTCTTTACTCGTAGCTCAGCAGCAAATATTCCAGTTAATATCGAAATTTGTAAAAAATTAAAAATGGATGAAGATACTTATTCTGTCGCTGTACCACTGGGCGCAGCAATTAATATGTCAGGAGCGGCAATTACTATCACTATTTTAACGTTAGCTACCGTAAATTCTTTGCATATAGACGTTGATATTCTTTCTGCAGTATTACTTTGTATTGTGACGAGTATATGTGCTTGTGGTGCATCAGGAATCGCAGGTGGTTCATTACTGCTTATTCCTGTCGCTTGTAGCATGTTTGGAATTCCTAACGAAATTTCAGCTAAAGTTATTGGTATCGGTATAGCTATTGGTGTTATTCAAGATTCGGTTGAAACTGCGCTTAATTCATCAAGTGATGTTGTATTTATTGGTGCAGTATCAGAAAAAGTAAAACGTAATGAAACAAAATAGTTTTTTGATATTTAGAAATTAGTTTGTACTTACTTTAATAGCCTGATAAATAATAAATTTATCAGGCTTTTTTACAATTAAAAAGGTTTAATCACAAGGCCAATTATTGCATTTAGTGATATGACTATTTATCATAATTTAAAGCTCAATCATTGATATTCACCTAATATGTTGGAACTCTATGTCAATTAATCAAAATACTTTTGCAATAACACCTACAAGAATAGGTAATACAAAAAAAGGTAATGAGACAAGATCTGCCTTGATTCGTAGTGGAGTAGAGTTGATGACTACTTATGGGTATATTTCATCAAACATTGAAAGAATCTTAAAGCAGGTAGGAGTCCCCAAAGGTTCTTTTTATCATTACTTTAAAAGTAAGGAAGACTTTGGAATAGCAATTATAGCTAGCTATGACAGTTTTTTTACTCACAAATTAGATAAGCATTTAACCAATTCATCGATTGCTTCAGCTATTGATCGAATTTTAGCTTTTTATGAAGATGCAAAGCAAGGTATGGCAAAATATGATTTTAATCGAGGTTGCCTAATCGGTGAATTGATACAAGAAGAATCGTTATTACCGGATGGGTATGCACAAATACTTGAACAAATTTTACAAAATTGGCAAGCCAAACTTGAAAAATGCTTACTACTGGCACAACAATCTGGAGAATTAAGTTCACAAGCCAACTGCAAAGCACTTGCAGAATTTTTTTGGATTGGTTGGGAAGGTGCAGTAACTCGAAGCAAATTAATAAAAAAATCACAACCTTTAGATCTGTTTATGCAACTTTTTTTTGATAAAATCATCAATTAATATCAAAAGTTAATTTTGATTTATTTACCAATGCCGTCTTATTTTACAAACGCCATCTTATTTTACAAACACAATAACGACCATCAAAAGACACTTTGCATTATTTCGATTGCCTATCTTTAGGCAATATGATACAAATAAAAACGAATTGTCGAATTAGCTAGTTAAGCAAAAATCGATAATTTCAATAGTTAATCTCTCCACCCTGTACTTTGTGACACCATTTTATTTGTAAATAAAGCTATTTTATTTGTATTCATAAATGTCTTTAAATAATATTTTTAATTTTCAATAGGTTATTTTTTGTCTTCTTAAATGAAGGATCAGTTTTCATTTGGTTAATCTCTAACAGCATCTTCAATTAAAAGCTATATTTTACATAAATAGAATCATCTCTGATTAAGTGAGAGGAAATAATGAACAAAGTCTATAAGCTTATCTGGAATGCAGTTCGTCAAAGTTATGTTCCGACTTCGGAAAAAACTCAATCAAAAGGTAAAAGTTTTTCGGTTAATTTGCTGACAGTCGTTAGTTTAACTTCTGTGTTAACATCTAACAGCTATGCAAATGACACAGCCAACGATTTAAAAAATGACATACCTATTCAAAAGAGCATCATCAATCAATCATTAAACTTGTCATACAATGACAAATATCAACAAAATTTTATTAATCAACGTGCCGGTATCAGTCCCTTTGCTACCACAAAAATCATTACAATATCAAACGACATTGAAAACGCAAGTGATGGATACGACTTATCAACTGATACCAACACTACTGATCTCACCTTTAACCAAGCTGCTGGCTCAATAACCGGTCAAAATAGTGGTGTAAACATTTCTCACGGCGGTATTGGTTCAAGTAATATCATGCTGTCAGGTGTCATAACAGGAAAATCGGATAATGGACTTGTCGTAAAAAACACTGATACTACAAAAGATTTAAAAGTCACACAAATGGCTAACAGTACTATTCAAGGCAAAAATAATGGTATTGAAGTCGAAAATAAAGGTAATGGAACCACAACACTCACCACATCTGGACAGGTTGTCGGTGAGCAATCTAACGGAATACAAGCTAATAATGATAAGAATTCAAAGGATCTTAAAGTTATACAACTAGTAGGTAGTATATCTGGCGGCGCCAACGGAATTTATGCAAACAATAGCGGGCTTGGATCGACAACTGTCACAACCTCTGGCGAAGTCATTGGTGCCCACAATGAAGGAATTTACGTACATAACGATAAAACCGCCAAAGATATAAACGTTACACAAATGAAGGGCAGTAGTATCAAAGGATACTCAAATGGTGCAAGTATTATTAACGACGGTATAGGCTCAACCTTGGTTAATGCGTCTGGAAATATTGAAGGCCAAACCACAAATGGAATGTTTATCATTAACTATGAACAAACAGAAGATCTCACCGTCAATCAAATAGAAGGCACTATTCATGGTACTACCAACGGCATTAACATGAATAATTATGGTCGTGGTTCAACACTTGTCACGACCTCTGGTAATGTCATTGGTGATCAAGATGACGGGCTATTCAACACCAATGATACCAACGCTCATGATCTTACTCTCAATCAATTAGCAGGAAAAATTCAAGGTAAGAGAAATGGCATCAATATGGCGAATAATGGTAAAGGTTCAACCTATATCACCACATTAGGTGAAATTATTGGTACTGAAAATGATGGGCTCTATTCCATTAACGGCAATAGCAGTCAAGATCTAATTGTACATCAATCAGGCGGTACTGTGCATGGTAAACTTAATGGTATCAATCTTGCCAATCATGGAAACGGATCAACCACCATCAATTCCGTTGGTGATGTCATTGGCGATCAGAATGATGGTATGTATGTGGCTAATGATGCCAACACGCAAGATCTAACCATTAAACAAAACAGCGGAAAAATCAATGGTAATTTAAATGGCATTAATCTTGCAAATAAAGGGAAAGGCTCAACATTTATCACAACTAAAGGAACTGTGATAGGCAACCTAAGTGATGGCATGTATGCAATTAATGAAAATACCACTCAAAACATTATCGTAGAACAATCTGACGGTAGCATTCAAGGTAATAAGAATGGTATTAACATGGCAAATAAAGGGAACGGTTCGACCCAAATTACGACATCGGGTGAAATAATTGGTAAAAATAACGATGGTATGTATGCTTTTAATGATATCAATACGCAAAACATTACCGTCAATCAAGAACAAGGAAAAATAAACGGTAATTTAAACGGCATTAATATGGCCAATAGCGGAAAAGGCTCAACCACAATCAACACATCAGGCGAAGTGATTGGCAATCAAAATGACGGTTTATATTCAGCAAATCAATCCAATACCCAACATTTAACCATTAATCAATCCGCTGGAAGCATTAAAGGGAATAAAAATGGGATCAACATTGCAAATCATGGGAATGGATCGACCTCAATTTCAACCGCTGGCACAATAAAAGGTCAAAATAATGATGGTATGTACGCGTTAAACGGCGCGAAATCACATGATCTAACCGTTAAGCAATCATCTGGGGATATTTATGGTGAATTAAATGGTATCAATATGGCAAACAACGGGCTTGGTGACACTAACATTACTACTTTAGGATCAGTAACGGGTGCACAATACGATGGATTATATGCCGTTAACGATGTAAAAACCCAAAATATGAAGATAAATCATATAGGCGGTGACATTACAGGCAAAAAAAACGGTATCAATATTACCAACAAAGGGCAAGGTTCATCATATATAACATTAAGCGGAAATGTAACCGGTTCAACTTTTGATGCGGTCGTTGCTTCAAATCATACAACTGCTCAAGATTTATCGGTCATACTTGATAATAATGCCACTATTCAAGGACAACTTAATGGTATCAATTTAGTCAATAAAGGTCATGGCTCAACCTCTATTAACATTAATGGAAGCGTCATAAGTCATTCTTTAGATGCATTAATTGTAGCAAATGACACAACAACCAAAGATTTAACCTTTTCGCTTCAAAATCATGCAAATATTCAGGGAAGTAAAAATGGTGTCAATCTGACTAACCAAGGACAGGGATCGACAACCATTACTGTTGAAGGGAACATTAAAGCAGGACACGGCGATGCGATCTCTGCCTCGAATAAAAATAATGCTCAACATCTCTATATTGATCAGAAGTCAACAAGTAGCATAACCAGCTCGGAGAATGGGATTAATGTGACTAATTTAGGTACCGGTTTTTCATCCGTTACCGTATCGGGGAAAGTCAATGGTGACAATGGATCAGGAATATTAGTGAAAAATGGCAACACATCGAGTGATCTCATCTTATCGCAAACAGCGGGTAGCATCATTGGACTAAATAGTGGGATTAATGTCACCAACAACGGGACAGGCTTTACCAGAATTGATATCGCTGGTACAGTAATTGGTAAGGGAGAAAACCAACTTAGCCGGCCTGGTGCGGGTATCTATTCATCAGGCAACGTAGGGACAAAAACCTATCTAAATCTCAATGCGGGGGCAGATGTTTCAGCCGTAATAGGCGCATCAATCAAAAATGAAATTAGTGATGCGATCATTACCCTAAATGATGGTTCAAAAGTCAGTGGACTAATTCAGCTTGGCACAGGTAATAATACGCTGACCATTCATAAAAATGCAAATGTGACCGATCTCACCATTATTGATGGTGGTAGTGATGTGACTCGTAATGCACAATCAACTTCAACCGATACACTCAATCTTTACCAAAATCTGACGGGATCATCAACAAGTACAGGACGTATTGGCGATGTTTCTGTTCTTAATTGGGAAAACATCAATGTGGGACAAGCGGTAACTTTTACATTAACCGGTGATTTAGATACACAAAACCTCAACCTAAACTCGGATGCGGTTTTAAAATTACAAAGATCATTAAATCAAGCAACGGTAAACGGTAATGTGAATAATGCAGGCACCATTACGCTTAGTAATGCAAATGCTGGGGAAAATTTAATCATCAACGGTGACTATGTCGGCAACAATGGTAAATTAATACTGGATACTGTTGTACAAGGCAGCGAAAGCGATACCGATAGATTAAATGTGAATGGTCATGTCACTGGAAAAACACAAATACAGATAAATAATGTCAATGGGATTGGGGCTGACACCACAAACACAAACGGCATTAAAATTGTGAATGTAACAGGAAGCAGCACTAATGATGCTTTCAATCTTCAAGGTGGACATTTAGAAGCCGGTGCCTACGAATATTATCTTTATAAAGGGGATCTGAATAAGCAAAACGAAAATTGGTATTTACGCTCCTATTTGAAGAAAGAATCTGAAGATCAAAATAAAGATAAAACCAATAATGATTCGAACAACAATCATCAATCGGGCAATAAAGAAAATAATAATGACTTAAACCATATTATTGGTTCAAATCATGAACAAGAAGATAAAACGAATATCAATAACCGACGCATAACCTATCGAAAACAAGTACCGCTCTATTCAGCTGTTGGTGAACAATTACGCCAAGCTGATATTATCATGCTCAGCAATCTACATCAGCGCATTGGTAATACACCAACCAACGAAGAGACAAACACGTGGGGTAGAACCATTGCTGCACGCAACGATATAAAACAAAATGGCGTATTGAATACTCACAGCAAAGGAAATCACACCGGTTTACAATTAGGTAGTGATATCTGGCAGACTAATCATTGGCGTTTTGGTGCTTATTGGGGTTATCTCTACGGTGATTTAAAAGTTAACGGGTTTGCCAGTGGTGTAAATGGACATGTTGGAAAAAATACCACGAACACGTATTTTATCGGTGCTTATAGTACATATAACCATGATGACGGAAGTTATGTCGATCTCGTCTTGCAAGCGGCTCGACATAAAGTCAATATCAAACCAAACAGTAACGCCGACAGCAAACAAAAAGGTTATGGCGGCACCGCTTCAGTCGAATTTGGTAAACCTTTTACGTTATTTGATAATGGTTGGAAGCTAGAACCTCAAGCACAAATTATACACCAATGGCTTGATCTGGATAAAAGCCATATAAAAGGTAACACAACAGTCAAACACAGTAACAATAATGCTTGGCTATTCCGTATTGGGGGTAGAGTCGAAAACGAAGTTGACCTTGACCTAGGCACTTTACGTCCCTATGCAAGAGCAAACCTATTCTATTCGCCGAACGGAGATGATCATACACATTTTGCTACATCGAGTTACACAACATCAATCAGAAGTGGAGCTTCACACACCAGTACCGAATTGGCTATTGGTGGAAGTTTTGACATTAATAATCAATTAACCGCCTATGGCGAATTGGGTCATATTTGGTCAAATGGTGGAAATGCCCGAGTAAAAGCTCCAATCAATGGTTCAATAGGCATCAAAGCTAACTGGTAAATAGCGTAATAAACACAGACTAAACCGATATTATGTGATCTTAACAAATATCGGTTTTTTATATGAAAACAATCTTACAAATTTATGCTAGAAGAATTGACCTTAAAATTAACCACATTGATAAAAACAGTTAATACCATTTTTTACGTATCTAATAGATTGAATGATATTGATTGCAATAGACAAGACAGTTGGTCTATAATTTTTAGATCAATTGTCTAGTTACACAAAATCAGCCTGTTAATTGACTTGCTGATCGACCTATTGAGTAAATTAGCAAATCTTATACTGCCAAACGTAATAAGGAATAACCATGTCATTCAAAGCGATAGTATTAGAAAAAAATGATACTCACGGTTTTACCCATTCAATAAAAGCCGTACCTCAACAACAATTACTTGCTCAACAAGGCGACACACTAATCCAAGTCCACTATTCAAGTATCAACTATAAAGATGCGTTAGCACTGACTAACAAAAGCCCGGTTGTAAGACAATGGCCAATGATACCGGGCATTGATGGCGTGGGTAGTGTCATTGAATGTGCAAATGGTCACTATCAAAAAGGGGATATTGTCATCTTGAATGGTTGGGGATGTGGTGAAACGCACTGGGGATGTTTAGGGCAATATGCCTATTTAAAATCAGAATGGTTAATTCCATTACCGAAAAATATGACTCCTTATCAATCCATGGTGCTTGGCACGGCGGGATATACAGCGGCATTATGTGTGAAACGCATTATTGATTTTGGCGTTAAACCAGAAGATGGCAAGATTTTAGTTACGGGAGCGACAGGCGGTGTAGGTTCAGTTGCTGTCGCGTTATTGAGTAAATTAGGTTATCAGGTTGCTGCCTCCACTAGCAAAGTGGCAGATGAAGATTATCTGCATAAACTTGGTACTGTCGAAATTATTGATGGTCAATCTTTGAAAGAGCCTAATCGACCGTTACAAAAAGAGTTATGGTCTGCAGCAATCGACGTGGTTGGCTCTTATACATTAGCCAATATTTGTGCACAAACTCAATATGGTGGTATTGTTGCTTGTTGTGGTCTTGCGCAAGGTATGGATTTCCCTGCAACGGTTGCACCGTTTATTTTACGAGGAGTGACATTAGCTGGTGTGGATAGTGTGATGGCTAGTTATGATAAACGAATAGCTGCTTGGCAATTAATAGCAGAAAACATGGATGAAAAGCTGTATTCTCATATCGCCCAGACTATTGCATTAAATGAATGCATTGAAGTGGCAAATAAGATGATCGCAAGTAAAATTAAAGGTCGCTTTGTGGTTGATGTAAATAAGTAAATCAATATGCAATAAAGTGGTGTCATTTTACACCACTTTATTAGTACCTAGATCTATTCAGATAAAAATTAACACAATTGATTGTGTAATAATTCTTGTATTTCCTATAATATCAGACTAAATTTACTTTTAGCTGTTTTGAAAGTAAAATTCGCAATGACTGTTTAGAATGATTAATTTTATTTGAGTATTTTAAATAGGGGAATGTGATATGCCTTATCAAACACGAGATGACTTACCAGAATCTGTTCGACATGTTTTACCTGTCCATGCTCAAGATATTTTTAAAGAAGCATTCAATAGTGCCATAAAAGAGTATCAAGATCCTAAAAAACGACGAGACAATAGTTCACCAGAGCAAGTTGCTTTTCGTGTTGCTTGGTCAGCGGTTGAAAAGCTTTATCATAAAGATGAAAACGGCAAATGGGTTGCAAAATAGTAATTTTAACGATGTATACTTTTTTTTAACATTCTCATAATAGTGTATGATTTATGCTCAATAAAAACTAGTATAATCAAAGCCAACATATATGGTTGGCTTATTATTTTTTAAATGGAGACATTAAAATGTTTATTTTCTCTCTTACCTACCTGAAATCCATTAGTGAAGTAGAAAAATACTTACCGCAACATATCGATTATCTAGAACGTCATTATCAATCAGGGCATTTTATTGCTTCTGGTCGCAAAGTTCCTCGTACTGGTGGGGTGATTCTTTGTCGTGCAGAAAGTAAAGAACAAGCACTAGCAATAATGCAAGAAGATCCGTTTTATATTTATCAAATTGCCGAGTACGACATAATTGAATTTGTACCGACTAAATATGCCAACGGATTTGAAGCATTTATTTAATACTTACCAATTGAATATTCAAGCTTAAATATTCAATTTAGTGATATCTTCAAAATTTCATAAATATGATAGGAATTTGCTCGACTAATTGATCGTCATAATCCGCACGCAGATTTAATCAATATCTAAAATTGCAAATTTTTATGAATCCTTTTGCCACTATTCATCCTCTATATAATCAAATAAATGTTATTTAAAAGTCTTAGGAAATGATACTTTTAGCATAACAAAATTAAAAAATTCACAATAATTAAATTATATGAACCTAAAAAACGAAAAACTCATTCAAGCGGCTTGTATGGGCAATAAACAAGCTTTAGAACAACTACTTATCCTTTGCCAACCTGATAAAGGTTTGCTAGGCGAACTTGTTCTTCAGCTGAAGATGTTGAAGATGCTGTGCAAATCGCTCTTTGGCTAATGTATAGAAAAATTGGCACATTGAAAACAATAGCGACTTTCGCCAGCTGGTTATTTCGAATTATTGAAAGGGAGTGTTATCGATTATTTAGAGCTAGACAATCAAAAAGTATTAATAGTGAATTTAATCTAGAAAACATCGCTATGCAAAATACAGATTTGAGTCTGCATATTGATTTAACCAATGCTATTGGTTCGTTACCATTCATCTATCGTCAAGTATTAATTTTGCGCGATATTGAAGAATATAGTGCACCCGAAGTTGCTGAAAAATTGGGTATCACTATTGAGGCAGTAAAAAGCAGATTGCATCGAGCAAGAATGATTATAAAAGAAAAGTTGGATTCAAAAACCTATCTAAATTATCTTTTAAGATAAGTTGATACTGTTCTAAATATGTCCTAATTATGTTTAGGACATTCCAGCAATGCATATCTATTTTCCTTATCAATACGGAAAATATTGGTTCGTAATTCGATTTTTTTCCTTTTATACTTAACTTGAATTCTTAATAATACAGGTGCTTGATTATGAATAATAAAGGTTTACCAAAAGATTTTTTATGGGGTGGTGCGGTTGCTGCTCATCAATTAGAGGGTGCTTGGCAAGCTGGTGGTAAGGGGCCTAGTGTTGCCGATGTGATGACTGTTGGATCGCCTAAAAGTTATCGAAAAATTACCGAAGGAATCATTCCTGGTGAGTATTATCCTAATCACGAGGCTATCGACTTTTATCATCATTATAAAGATGATATTAAACTCTTCGCTGAAATGGGGTTTAAATGTTTTCGAACTTCGATTGCTTGGACTCGAATCTTCCCGAAAGGTGATGAGCTTGCACCAAATGAAGAAGGGTTGAAGTTTTATGATGATCTTTTCGATGAATGTTTAAAATATAATATTGAGCCGGTTGTTACCCTTTCGCACTTTGAATTACCTTATTATTTAGTTACCGAATATGGCGGTTTTCGTAATCGTAAATTAATTGATTTCTTTGTGCGCTTTGCAGAGGTTTGCTTTGATCGTTACAAAAATAAAGTTAAATATTGGATGACGTTTAATGAAATCAATAATCAAGCCAATTTTGATGAAGACTTTGCACCGTTTACTAACTCTGGTATCTACTATAAAGCTGGCGATAATCGTGAACAAATAATGTATCAAGCGGCACATTATGAATTGGTTGCTAGTGCAAAAGCGGTGCAAATAGGTCATGCTATCAATCCTGATTTTCAAATTGGTTGTATGATTGCCGTTGTGCCAATCTATCCGGAAACCTGTAAACCAGGTGATATCTTAATGGCTCAAAAAGTCATGGAACGTAAGTATTTCTTTACTGATGTTCATGTTCATGGTCAATATCCTAATCATATTATCAAATACTGGCAACGCAAAGGCTTTAAATTAGACGTGACAAGCCAAGATCTCGAAGTATTAGAAAACGGTACAGTCGATTACATTGGTTTTAGTTATTACATGTCTAATGCGATTAGAAAAAAATCAGATAACTATGAATATAATGAAAAAACCGATTTAATTGGTAATCAATACGTTAAAAAATCTGATTGGGGGTGGCAGATCGATCCGGAAGGTTTGCGCTACACATTAAATTGGCTAACTGATATGTATCATTTACCGCTTTTCATTGTGGAAAATGGATTTGGTGCATATGATAAAGTTGAAGCTGATGGAAGTATTCATGATAGTTATCGTATTGAATATCTTCGAGAACATATTAAACAAATGAAGTTAGCGGTTGAAGAAGATGGTGTAGATTTGATGGGATATACTCCATGGGGTTGTATTGATTTAGTGTCAGCTGGAACCGGTGAAATGGAAAAACGTTACGGCTTTATTTATGTTGATAAAGACAATAAAGGTAATGGAACCTTAAAACGTAGCCGTAAAGATTCATTTGCTTGGTATAAAAAAGTCATTGAGTCAAATGGTGAAACCTTATAACGATTTAAATTCATTAGGAGAAGTTATGAAAAAAGCGTTAATTATTTGTGCAGCTGGCATGTCATCATCGCTTATGGCCAAAAAGGTAACTGAATTTTTTGCTAGTAAAAATGTACCTATTGAACTTGATGCGGTATCTGCAACTGAAGGTAGTAATAAAATTAAAAATAGTGATTTTTCACTGTTTTTAATTAGTCCACAAACCATGATGATGTTTGATAAATTAAAAGCATTTGGTGATGAAGTGGGTAAACCTGTTGTGAGTATTCCTTTTCAGGCTTATATTCCAATTCAATCTGGTATTGAACAACTAGCTAAATTAGTTGAGGACAATATTAATTAAATTTAGGCAAATCTGAGTTCTACCGTTCTTGATGCGATTGTTTAGTTTAATAATCGCATCATAGAAGTAGCTTATATTTTAATGACTTGATCTTTTAGGATAATTCTCATTAATAGTTAAGGTATAGTAGATAATGATAAAACAAAAACAACGAGAACTTATTAGTTTATTAATTCGTTCTAAAAATGGATTTAAAAGTAGTCAAGAACTCGCGGAGGAATTATCGTTATCAGATCGTACTGTACGTACCTATCTTAAAGATTTAAAAACATTAATAGAACGCAATGGCGGTAATATTGTTAGTAAACAAGGCTATGGTTTTCAACTTGAAATATTAGATCGAACTGCATTTAATTTATTTTTGATTGAATATCATTTATTAGATAAAAATATTGAGAAATCCCAATGCCGGGAAGCAAGTGAACGAAAGCACTATATCCTTAATTTATTATTACTTGAAAGCCAAAAAATTGATGTTGAAGCATTATCTGAACAGCTATTTATTAGCTCATCCCAATTGAATAAAGATATTACGGAAATTAAGTCCCAATTACAACCTTATGAACTCACGCTTAAAAAAAGCCATTCTTTAATTTATGTTGATGGTGAAGAAAAAGCTAAACGTCATTTTATTATGAGTTACTTTTTTCATGAGGATTCAATCAATTTTTTACACCATTTATCCTATTTTAATCAAGCATGTGAAGCAATTAGCTTTGATACCTTAACTATCATTATTTTAGATGAGTGTCGTGAAGCGAATATCAAATTATCTGATGTAATGATTCAAAATATAGTCCTACATTTGTCATTAAGTATTAAACGTTTGCAGTCGGGGCTTACAATCCAAAATCTTGATTTACTTGTTTCAGCTGATTCAGCTATTGAATATCAAGTTGCTAATCGAATCATCGCTCGTATTGAATCGATAATTGGTTTTCATTTTCCTAAAGAAGAGCAAATGTACCTTACGCTACATTTGATGAGTAAATCAAATTTAATCCAAGACGATCTTGATGAAGAACTTGGCGCTTTATTAACTAATTTACTTTTAAAAATTGAACAAGAAACAGGCTATCCTTTTTGGCATGATGAACAGTTGAAAAATGGGTTAATTCAGCATTTAAAACCAATGCTTGTGCGTTTAGCACAGAATATAAAATTAGAAAATCCTCTAATAGATGAAATTAAAAGCCAATATGGTGAAGTTTTTGGGTTAGTTAAACATTATTTCAATCAACTACCCAATTTAAATAAATATGACGTCATTGATGATGAGTGGGGATATTTAGCACTTCATTTTTTAGCATCACTGGAAAAATTAAAAAATGAACAGAAAGCTAAAGTATTAATTATCTGCGCAACGGGGCTTGGTAGTGCACAATTACTTAAAAATCGAGTAGAAAGTGAATTTGATGAGCGAGTAAAAATTATAGCAACACGTGGTTATTATGAAATAGAACAAGGGATGTTAAATGATATCGATTTTATTATTTCTTCTGTCGATTTATCATCCAAAGTATTTAAAGTACCAGTATTTCATGTCTCTGTATTTTTTTGTGAGGAAGATGTTCAAGCAATTCGCCGATATCTTTCTCATAGACAAACCCCCAATTCATTACCCAAAAATTTCTTACCAATTGATGATAAAAAACAGAATCATTCAAAATATATAGCTCAAGTATTTGATGAAATTGCTGCTGATTTTTTTTACTTGTGTCCCAATAAACCATCTAAACAAGCCGTGTTGGATCATTTGCTTGATTTATTATCTATCAATGAATCAAAGAACTTTAAGCAAGAGATGAAAAAACAGATGGAAAAAAGGATGGCGTTAGGTGAAATAATCTTTAGTCCAACCATAGTGGTTCCTCATCCAGCTATTCCAGTAGGTAAGATAGCCAAAATAGCGATTGCTGTTATGCCTCAAGGTGTGAGTTGGGATATAAATTATCAAGATGTTAAGTTTATTTTTATGATTTCTCCATCAATATACCAAAATTCCAACTTAGCTATGATGACCAAAGCGATTGTCAATTTAATTGATGATTTAGCTATGCAAGATGCAATGTTAAAAATTACCGATTTTAATCAATTCAAATCTTACTTTATCCAACTAATTGAAAAAGGAGCGTAGCAATGACTGACATAATGAGCTCGGAGGATATTCAAATTACTGCTTTCAATATTATTTTGCATAGTGGTAATGCCAAAACCAAAATTCACCTTGCATTTAAAGCGATGAGAGAGGCTAATTTCGAACAAGCAACGCAGTTACTTGAAGAAGCCAATCATGAGATTTTAGAAGCACATAAATCTCAAACTGAATTGCTTCAATCTTATGCAAGTGGCACTAAAATTGAGATGGAAATCATTATGGTTCATGCTCAAGATCATTTGATGACGACGATGACATTGAGAGAAATTGCTATTGAGATGTCCCATCTATATCAACAAACATATAAGTTATCAAATCAATAAAGAGGTTTGAGATGAATACACCACTAGAAAGCCAACTTAAATTACATAAAAAAGTTAGTTTGACTAACCTCTATTTTAATCGCTTTTTAGCGGTTCGTTATGCTACAGCATTTTTTTTGTTTATAAATCTCTATTGGGCAGTTTTTTTGATGGGAAGTTTATCTATAGCTATCGTGCTACCTATTATGCTCATAATACTTGCTACGCTAACCAGTTTTGAGCAAATTAAACTTTATCGAAATCATAAAAACCATCTACGCTATGCAAGTTTATTTTATCAAATAATGTTGATATCTATCATTGCGTTAATTGTTTCGATATTCACTCCATTATTTCACTTTTTCTTTCCATTCTTAAAAAATTCACAAGAGGCCATAAACATACTATTGGGAATAATGTTAACAAGTTTAGTTTTTACAATTCTTATATTAATAAAATTGAAAAAAATCGAACGTAATGAGGATAAACATTTTAAAAGAATTCAAGCTTATCAAGAAATCATTAATTAAATGAGGAAAACAAAATGAATACCGGATTTGTGTTGCTACAAAAATATCTAATGACTCCGATGGCTAAAATATCGCAGTTTAAGATTGTAAGGGCAGTAATGGCAGCGGGGATGGCATCAGTTCCTTTTTGTATCGTTGGGTCGATGTTTTTAGTATTTAATACATTACCAATGACATTTACTGGATTAGAAACTCTTTTCCAAAATACCATTTTCAAAGTAAGCGATCTTTATATGATTGCGAACACAGCGACAATGGGAATATTGGCGCTTTATTTTAATATTGTAGTTGGTTATGAATTAACCAAAATTGAGGAAGAAGAAACCGGTTTAAAAGTGAATGCGCTTAATGGTGCTATGTTATCAGTATTTGCTTTTGTTATGACTTTACCGGAATTAGTTCTACAAAATGGTTCTATGGTATTACTTAGTGACCAAAGTGAAGTCTTCAATGGATTACGATTACAACCATTTGTTTTCCGATTAGGTACTTCGGGTATTTTTATTGCAATAGTAATGGCTATTGTGGCAACTCAACTTTATTTCCTCTGTGTACGTCGTAACTGGGTGGTTAAAATGCCTGAAACCGTTCCATTAGGTGTATCACGCTCATTTACTGCACTAATTCCAACCTTTGTTATTGCTTTTACAGTTATTATTTTAAACGGTATTTTAATTTTCTTTGGTACTGATATTTTCGATATTATTGGTGTTCCATTTACCTTTGTAACCAATTTGACTAAAAGCTGGCTTGGTATTATGGTCATTTTATTTTTAATTCATGCGCTTTGGGTTGTAGGTATTCATGGTGCAAGTATCATTGGTGCTTTTATAACACCAATAATGCTGGCTAATATGAATGAAAACGTTGGTGGTGCTCATATTCCATTTGCGGGAGAGTTTAACAATTCTTTGGTTATTTTAGGTGGTTCAGGTTCTACACTTCTTATGACATTCTTTATTGCTTTTTGTGCTAAGTCGAGTCAATTGAAAATTTTAGGTCGAGCCTCAGCAGTTCCTGCAATCTTTAATATCAATGAGCCAATTATTTTTGGTATGCCGATAGTTTATAACCCATATCTTGCCATACCATTTTTATTAGCGCCAATGGCTTGTGGTACTTTAGGTTATTTTGCTATAAGTAGTGGTTTTATGAATCCTATTATTGCGCTAGTGCCGTGGCCATCACCAATGGGATTAGGGGCATTTATTGGTACCGGTGGTGATTATCGTGCTATGTTTGTTGCGATACTTTCAGCAATATTAGCTTTGGTGATTTATTTGCCGTTTGTCAAAATGTACGACAATAAACTTTATAAAGAAGAACAAGTAAAATCAGAAACAGAAGTTCAAACTGAAGAATAAGTCACAAAATCGTTTAATGAATTATTCTTGTTAAGGTAGTAATAGATAGAAAAAATAAATTGATATAATAAAAAACCCGTTATAGTAAACGGGTTTTTTTATTGCTATTATCTGATGATTATTCAGGAATAATCTCAACAATAATTTTAGCAAAAGCTTCGCTATGTACTTGGAATAACACTTCGTGTTCACCAGTAGTACGTAATACACCATTTGGCAGGCGAACTTCGCTTTTTGATACTTGAATACCACGAGCTTTAACTGCATCAGCGATATCACGAGTACCAATTGAACCGAATAGACGACCTTCATCACCCGCTTTAGAAGTAATAGTTACTTTACCTAATGCATTGATTTCAGATACGCGCTCTTCTGCGGCTTTTAACGTTTCTGCTAGTTTTGCTTCTAATTCAGCACGACGCGCTTCAAAGAATTCAATATTCTTTTTAGTCGCAGGTACTGCTTTACCTTGTGGAATTAAAAAGTTACGAGCATAACCCGCTTTAACATTAACTTGATCACCTAAGCTGCCTAAATTAGCAACTTTATCGAGTAGAATAATTTGCATTATATGTTCCCTCTGTTGCTAATTACTGATGGTTGTCAGTATATGGTAATAATGCCAAGTAACGAGCGCGTTTGATAGCGCGAGCTAATTGACGTTGATATTTTGCGCTAGTACCAGTGATACGGCTTGGTACAATTTTACCACTTTCTGTGATATAGCTTTTTAATAAAGAAACATCTTTATAATCAATTTCTTTAACGCCTTCTGCTGTAAAACGGCAGAATTTGCGACGACGGAAATAACGTGCCATTTGGCTATTCTCCTAATAGTTTAATTTGGTCAGCATGTAAAACTAATTGACTGGTTTTATCTCGTTTAGTATGTGTGCTGATAAAGCCACTTACTAATACTTTGCTGCCTTTTTTAATACTGTAACTTAACTCTTGTTGTCCACTGACAATAACTGGCATTGTGCACCATGCTTGTCTTGGGAATCCTGCTTCGATTTGTTCAGAAACGTGTTCTAAATAAAACTGGCAGTGTAAAATCCCACTGGGACTCATTTTTTTTATCGGGGTTTTGGTAACCAAGCCCGACAAAACTAAACGATTATTCTTCTGAATCATCGTCCATGTTTACATCGCTATAATCTTCTTCTGAACTACGACGTTCATCTTTAGCTTTTAGCATAGGTGATGTTTCAGTTACAGCGTGTTTTGTGCGCATAATTAAACTGCGAATTACTGCATCATTGAAACGGAAGTTATCTTCAAGTTCATTTACTGCTTCTTGAGTAGCTTCTACATTCATTAACACATAGTGTGCTTTATGCAGTTTTTCGATAGGATAGGCTAATTGGCGACGACCCCAATCTTCTAAACGATGGATTTTTCCACCATCAGTGGTTAATGTACCAGTATAACGTTCAATCATACCAGGTACTTGTTCACTTTGATCTGGGTGAACCATAAATACAATTTCGTAATGACGCATTATCGCTCCCTACGGATTAATCAGCTTTCTGTCGGGGCAACCGCAACCCATTGAAAGCAAGGAACATGAAAATTAAGCGGTTGAAATCGACGGCGCATTATATATCAAATTAATCTCTTTAACAAATGAATAAGTTATAAAAATACGATTTGGCTATTTACGAGGAAAATATAGTCTTAATCATCAAAAAAACGGCTACTAGCTCCCTCAAAAACCCCGTTCCTCAACTTTTTTTATCAAAATATGAAGCGTAAATATAAAAATGTAACGATATCTATACATTTTTGTCATTAAAGTATGCTATTCTTAACAGAATAAAAATTTAAAATTAATAGCTATTTTTTTAGGGAGTGTTTATATGGCTGAAGAAACCATTTTTAGTAAGATTATTCGCCGTGAAATTCCTTCTGATATTGTCTTTCAAGATGATAAAGTTACTGCATTTCGAGATATTTCGCCTCAAGCTCCTACACATATCTTAATTATTCCCAATAAATTGATTCCAACCATAAATCATATAGAAGCGTCTGATGAAGCTTTGCTTGGTCATATGGTGGTAGTGGCAGCTAAAATTGCCAAGCAGGAAGGTATTGATGAGAGTGGTTACCGTCTAATTATGAATTGTAATAAGGATGCGGGACAAGAAGTCTTTCATATTCATATGCATTTATTGGGTGGTAAAAATTTAGGGCGATTAATAGGTTAACTTATATGAAACAGTTAAAACGTACCGCAGTAATTAGTATGCTGGCTTTAAGCTTGGCTGGTTGTCAACTTTTAGGTTCTAATCAAAAAACTGAAGTTAAAGCCCCAATTGAAACACCGAGTGATCCAGGTGTAGTAGATACGCCTCCACAGATTGCAAAGACAATTGATTGGAATACAATTTTATCACCACTTGTAAATAAAATAATGCAATCTTCATCCTCAATTGAAGGCAATAAAGTTTTGTTGATTAGTGATATTCAAAATCGCAGTGGAGATTATTTAGCAACAAATCAGGTTGATGAAACGTTACATAGCTTAATGAATAAACAAAATCTTTTTACTGTCGCTGATAGGCAATCTATCAACCGAGCCAAACAAGCATTAGGTATTTCGGCTGATGATAAACTTGTATCACGAAGCAAAATGATAGGCTTAGCAAAATCAATGAATGCTGGATATGTGCTTTTTACTACACTTTATAAATCTCCATCAGAAAATGATAATGCAAACCTTTCTATGGAGTTACTTTCAACGCAAACTGGTGAAATTTTACAACGGGTAACATCAAAAGATATGCCATCGAATAATGTTCAAGGGGCTGCGGAATAATGGGGCCTTTATTGATTGATGTGCAAGGAACATCGTTAACTAATGATGATGTAAAGCTTCTACAAAATCCGTTGGTTGCAGGTATCATCTTATTTAGTCGTAATTACGAAGATCCAGAACAATTAACTGAACTTATTAAACAGATTCGTGCTACCACATCTGAGCGTTTATTAATTTCGGTCGATCATGAGGGGGGGCGAGTTCAACGCTTTAAAAAAGGTTTTACCCATATTCCTCCTGCTCAATCATTCGCATTGCTTAATGATATCGAAAAGGCTAAATCATTGGCCTTCGATGCTGGCTGGTTGTTGGCTATAGAATTGATTGCCTACGATATCGATCTTAGTTATGCGCCGGTATTAGATTTAGGCCATGAGTGTTTAGCAATAGGTAGTCGATCCTTTCATTCAGATATCAATATTGCTTATCAAATTGCATCATCTATGATTGATGGTATGCATTGTGCAGGGATGAAAACAACGGGTAAACATTTTCCCGGTCATGGTCATGTGATTGCTGATTCTCATAAAGAAACACCAATTGATCATCGATCTAAAGCACTTATTGAAAATGATATGCAGATCTTTGCAAAATTGATCGCAGAAAAGAAACTTGATGCCATTATGCCTGCTCACGTCATTTATCCTGAATTTAATGATAAACCAGCTAGCGGATCAGCATTTTGGCTTAAAACTGTATTACGTGAACAATTACATTTTAATGGCATTATATTTTCGGATGATTTATCAATGGAAGGTGCAGCGATTTTAGGTAATCATGCTCAACGAGCAGAAGCTGCACTTAATGCTGGTTGTGATTTATTATTGGCATGTAATAACCGCAATGGCACATTAGCTATTTTAGATGCGTTGACTAATTTAAATAAAAAACAATCATTACTAACTGATAAAGCAAAACAGTTATTGACGACAACTAAAATCAATTGTGTTGACTTAATTAATAGCCATGAGTGGCAAGTTCGTCATAACAATTTAATGAAGTTAAATGAAAAGTGGGATAATTATAATGCAAGCAGCCATCATTGAAATCGATAATAATTCAAAACTGTTGGCTTATAATAATGTAGCAAAAGCGCTATTTTCTGTTAATTTATTGAATTTAAATCAAAAATTTGATTATCAAAATGTATTTAATTTGGATGCAGCATTCAATTTAGCTCAGCATGATGATGCTATTATTGTTTTAAATTCGCAGTATTTTTTATTGCAAAAAGTCCGTGAATCATTCAAAATTACTTTTGTTTTACAACCGGTTGAATATTTAAAAAGACGACTATCAAAAATCAATGTTGTTGGCAGTCATGCTTTTGATATTTTTGCCGTTCAAAGTCAAGCTATGCAAAAGTTGATTGCTCAAGCTAAAGCATTTTCGGTGCAACGAGAACCATTACTAATCACTGGTGAAACTGGGACTGGTAAAGATTTATTAGCTAGCGCATGTCACCAATATAGTCCTAGGGGTGATAAAGCTTTTTTAGGTTTAAATTGTGCAGCAATGCCCGATGATGTTGTTGAAAGTGAACTTTATGGACATGCAGCAGGCGCTTATCCCGGAGCAGTTGAAAGTAAAAAAGGTTTTTTTGAGCAAGCAAATGGTGGTTCTGTATTACTTGATGGCATTGATGAGATGTCATTCCAAATGCAAACCAAATTATTACGTTTTATTAATGATGGATATTTTCGAAGAGTAGGTGACGATAACGAAGTTTACGTTGATGTTAGAATCATCTGTGCGACTAAAGTTGATTTAGCTGAGTTGGTGGAACAAGGAAAGTTTAGGAAAGATCTTTATTATCGCTTGAATGTATTGTCTTTAAATTTACCTTCACTAAAAGAGCGCAAGGATGACATAGAACCACTTACTCATATTTTCATTGATGAATTTGCTAATAAGCAAGGTATTACACCGCCAAAAGTGAGTCAGGATGTTATTCCTTACTTAACGCAATACTCTTGGCCAGGTAATGTAAGACAGCTTAAAAATGTACTTTATTCCGCATTATCTCAATTGACATCATCACAATTAACAGTAAAAGATATTGTTCTACCTACGATAACATCGACCCAAGTTTCTTGGATCAATGATATCGAAAATAAAACACTTGATGAAATGACCAAACAATTCGAAAAAGAAGTTTTAAAAAGCTTGTATACCGAATATCCAAGCTCTAGAAAACTCGCAAAAAGATTGGGTGTATCGCATACTGCGATTGCTAATAAGCTTAGGGATTATGGGGTGGGGCGGTAGAATCAAGAAAAATTAGCGATTTTTGATTTACAATAGTTGTGGTTATTATTAACCTTTTTCACCCAATATTATAAAAATATTTCCAATTATTTCGTAAATGGTGTACTTTACAAAAGTTTAATTTTAAGTTAACAGAGTTTATTCACATGATAAAACCAAAAGCAGAACTGGTTAATTTTAATCTTTTAGGGGATGACAGAGGATCCTTAATTTCATTAGAAAATAGTAGAAATATTGGTTTCGATATCAAACGTATGTACTATATCTATAGTACCAAAAAAAATATTTCAAGAGGATTTCACGCCCATAAAAAATTAAAGCAATTATTGATAGCAGTATCAGGTTCAGTTGATATTTATTGTGAATATCAAAATAAAAAACAAACATATTCGTTAAACTCTCCGAATATAGGTCTTGTTCTCGAAGGACCAGTGTGGCATATAATGCAAAATTTTTCTGAAAATGCGGTACTGGTAGTTCTAGCGGATGATTTTTATGATGAAAATGACTATATAAGAGAATATGAAAGTTTTTATATGACACAAATACAAACAAAGGAATAAAAATGTCAAATCAATTAAATGATAAAATTGTTGAAATTTTTTCAACCTTATTTAAACGAACAATTAATATAAACGATAATTTATCAATGGATTCAGAACCCAAATGGGACTCTATGAAACATATTGAAGTAATAATGGTATTAGAAGAAGAACTTGGGATAACTTTTAAACCAGAAACAATTCCAACTTTAACTTCAATGTCAAAAATCATAGAAGAAATTAGAAATTTATAGGATAAATTAATTGAATACTAATATTTTAATTAAGACTCTTTTTGCAAATGATCTAAAAAGATTTAATTTATTATCTATAGAGCCTGAGAAAAATTACCAAAAAATAAAAATAGCTGTATATAGAAATCATTCCTTCGAAATGATAGCTAGCGTTTTAAATTCTTTTTTGGCTTTTTCAGAACTTTCTGCAGAATATATATATAGTAGCTATGATGACAGTTTAAATTTTCAGCAATTAAATGCTGATTTGAATTTAATTTGGTTAGATGTTGCTCGGTATAAGATGGATGATATCTCTGGCTTTATTAATGAAAGAGCACAAGCTTTAAGAGGGTTATCTGATTCTCCAATTATTTTTATTTGCATTGGAAATAAAACTGAAATTATTTTATCAAATAATATTCCTGATTGTTATATATTTTCTTTAAATCAAGAATTGAATTTATTGAAAGATGATGCTTTTGATTTAATAAAAGAACCTTATTCAGGAACGAGATTATCTAATAAAGCCAGTTTATATTGTGCCAGAGTGATAGGTTTACAGTATATACCGGCGGTTTTTAAGCCTATTATTAAAGCTGTTATTCTCGATCTAGATAACACGCTATATCAAGGTATACTGGGTGAGGATGGAGTTGATTGTTTACTTCCTAATTTAGAACTACAAAAAGAAGTAAAAAAATTGAAAGATAATGGCATGTTTCTTTGTTTAGCGTCAAAAAATGAAGAAAGTGATGTTATAGAGCTTTTTAAGAAAAGAACTGATTTTATTTTGAGATTAGAAGATTTTACTGCCATCCGAGTTAATTGGAATTCAAAATATGAAAATATAAAAAGTTTGGCTCATGAACTTAATATTGGCACAGATGCTATGTTGTTCATTGATGATAATCCTGCAGAAATTGAAAATACAAATGGGTTAGGTCTTAAGACTATATTGGCTAATGACAGTAATCAGACTGCGCAAATTGTAAAATATTATCCAGGCTTAATGAAGCTAAAAAAATCAAATGAAGATTTAATTCGAGATAAAGATATCCGAGCTAATAAAGAAAGAAGCATAATGGCTAAAACTCTTTCACCTCAAGATTACTTTAAAAAATTAGGAATAAAGCTTTGTTTTTCCATCAATGATGTTGCAAAAATACCTAGATGTGCTGAGCTTTTAGGTAAAACAAATCAATTTATTTTAAATTACCAGCGTTATAGTGAGTTGGAGTTAACTAATTTATTAAAATCAGATAAAAGTTGTGTAATAACTGCTTCAATGTCTGATAATCTATCCGATAGTGGTATTATTGCTATTTTAGTTTTATCTAAAGATATTGAAAGTAACATATTGATTTTGAATGAATTGACTGTAAGTTGTAGAGCGCTAGGACGCAATTTAGAGTCGATAATGATTCCATTTATGTTTAAACTGGGTAAAGATAAATTACAAACTATTGATAAAATAAAAATAAATTATAAAAAAGGAGAAAGAAATACTCCTGCTTTAAAATGGTTAAGTGAATTTTATAACAATAACCTTGAAAAAAATGGTTATATTTTGTGTTCTGTTCCTAATGAAATAATTACTGATGGAATAAAAATCGAGATTGTTAATAATGAATAGTGCATTAACTTTTAATTTAAAATTTCACCATATTGGTGTAGCAACTCGCAATATTGAAAAAGAGCTAGCTTATTATAAGATGCTTGGCTATAAAGAATCATCAGATTTTTTTTGTGATAATATTCAGGGCATAAAAGGTATTTTTATTGAAGCAAAAGGGCAACCCACTCTTGAGTTATTAGAAAATTTAACTGATAAAGGACCATTAACATCATGTTTAGAAAAGGGGATTAAATTTTATCATTTTGCTTATGAGACAAATGATATTGAAAAAGATGTTGCTTCACTAATAGCTAGCAACAAAGCTATAGTCGTTGTACCAATAACTAAAGCAACATTTTTTAGCAAAATTTGTTTTTTAATGTTAAAAAATATGATGATGGTTGAGTTAGTTCAAATAAATAAAGGATAATCTTAATATGGCAAAATCCCATTTTAATAATGTTACGATAAAAGGTATGTCGATTACTTTAGGTGAAAATAAAAGAGTTATTGATGATGATCCCTTTTATTATAATAATGATGATGCCTTTTTAGCTAGACTAAAAAAAACAATCGGTTTTGGTACACGCTATGTTGCTGCACAAGATACGACAACGTGTGATTTATGTGAAGATGCTGCTAGAAGACTATTATGTGAAACAAAGATATCTGTAAATGACATTGATGCAATTATATTTGTTACACAAACTCCAGATTATTTTATGCCAGGTAATGCTCATGTTATACATGAAAAGCTCCAATTTCCTAAGGAAACATTGGCGCTTGATGTTGAACTAGGTTGTTCTGGATTTGTGTATGGTCTTTGGTTATCTTATATGATGGTATCATCTGGATTAAATAGAATATTATTACTAACAGGAGACACATTAAGTAAATCAGCAAACCCTAAAGATAGAACAGAATATCCTTTATTTTGTGATGCTGGTTCGGCAACTATAATTGAAAAAACAGAAAAAAATGCACCATCATATTTTATTTTGAAATCTGATGGTACAGGTGTAAAACATATGTTACAGCCTGCTGGTGCATATCGTTTGCCTTCTTCAGAGGAAACTCGAAAAGAGATCATTGATAAAGATGGAAATACAAGAAGCCAAGAAAATATTTATATGAATGGTTTTGAAATATTCAATTTTACTTTAACTGAACAGCCTCCTTTGCTAAAAGATATTTTGGAATATTCAGGTAAAATGAAAGATGAAATAGATTATTTCTTATTTCACCAAGGAAATAAATACATAGTTGATACTATTTCTAAATCAGCTCAATTACCAAAAGAAAAAGTTCCTGTTATTTTTTCTGATTTTGGTAATCAAAATAGTGCTGCAATACCAGGAACAATATGTGCAACATTATTTGATAAAATTAACTCTTCTACTCAAGTCATAATTCAAGGCTTTGGAATAGGCTTGTCATGGGGAGCCTGTCAATTGGCTTTAGATGATATTACTATTTTAACTCCTCAAATTTATTCTGGAGAAAAAAATGAGTAACGTTTGTTTAAAAAATAGTTGTATTAAAGGTATCACAACAATTGTTCCTGAAAATATTATCAACATTGATGATGAAATAAAGTATTTTGATAATAATACTAAAAAGCTTGAACGAGCAAAAAGAATGATTGGTTTTGGAAAACGTCATGTTGTCATGGGGGATACTACAGCAATTGATTTATGTGAAGCTGCTGCTAATAAATTAATAACGGATATGAGTATAGATCGAAATGATATAGATGCATTAGTGCTTGTATGTCAAAGTCCAGACTATTTATTGCCTTCATCGTCATGTATTTTACATGGCAGGCTCTCATTAAGTCCAAATTGTGCTACATTTGATATTAGTTTGGGTTGCTCTGGATATGTTTATGGTCTATGGATGGTTCATTCTTTAATAGCAAGTGGGGCAGCCAAAAATGTATTATTAGTTGCTGGCGATGCACCTAGCACTCATTCTAATGTTGCAAATAGAAAATGTAATCCATTATTTGGTGATGCCGCGTCTGCAACTTACATAACATACTCTTCAGAAGATAATTCAGCTTATTTTTCTTTAGGGACTGATGGTAAAGGGTGGGATAGAATTATAGTTCCAGCGGGAGGACGAAAACTTCCGATAAAAGAAGATATTGTTAATATAAGCGAAGTTGATGCAGCAGGTAACGTATGGTTTATTGGTGATGAAATTTTACACGGAATGGATGTTTTTAATTTCACAATGGATGTTGCTCCTAAAAATATCAAACAAGTATTAGAGTTTTCTCAAAAAGATATATCTGAAATAGACTATTTTGTTATTCATCAGGCAAATAAACAAATTGTAGAAAATGTTGCAAGAATCGCAAATATCCCGTCAGACAAAACCTCATCGGAAACCTTTTCAAAATATGGTAATAATTCCACTAATTCCGTAGCAACGGTTATTTGTGATCAACTAAACAATAATATTGTAAACCATATATTAATTTCAGCATTTGGTGTGGGATTGTCATGGGGAGCAGCTGTAGTTAATATTAAAGATATATATAATGGTGGTGTTTCTGTAATGAAGAATCCATCTAAAAGTTCAACAAGAATGGAACAAGCCTTATATTGGGCTAAACAATTTAAAGAAGGGTAAATTTTATGAATAGAGAAGAATTTTTAGAAAAGTTTCAAGATATTTTGCAAACTGAAGATATTTTATCGTTTGATATGATCCTAGATGATATAGAAGAGTGGGATTCTTTAGCAAAATTGGCAACGGTTGCTTTTCTGGACCAAAATTTTGGTGTTAAAGTCGTATTTGATGATTTTCAAAATATGAAAACAATAGATGATGTAGCAATTAAAGCAGGAATCTAACATAATGAATTCTTTTTCAAAAGAACAGATATTTATTGTTACTGGGGCTAGTTCAGGTATTGGGCAAGAAATTTCACTTTTCTTAAATAAATTGGGAGCAACTGTTGTTGCTATAGGTAGGAATCAAGAAAGATTGTTATTACTAAAAAAGCAATCTGAAACGCCAGAAGCTTTGCTTATCGAACAGAAAGATCTTTCAGAGGATATAGGTGAATTACCAAATTATATTAAAGCTTTAAAAGATAAATATGGTAAATTTACTGGAATGGTATGTAGTGCTGGAATGGATATGCCTTCACCTATTCAAGCATTAGATCTCAATAATGGAAAATTATTATTCGATATTAATTATTTTGCACCTCTCTTTTTAGCAAAGGGTTTTATAGATAAAAGGGTTAATGTTGGTTCAGGAGCTAGTATCATTTTTATTGCTTCTACCGCAGGTGTTTATCCTGAAAAAGGACAGTCATTATATGCTGCATCTAAAGCCGCTCTGATTGCCTCAGCTAAATCTATCAGTAAAGAAGTAGCATCAAGAGGAGTACGTTGTAATTGTATATCTCCGGCTTTCGTTGAAACTCCAATGTATTTTAAAAATAAGGAATCAATTGGGGCAGATGTTTCGAATTATGCTTTAGGTATAGGTAAACCTAGCGATATAGCTGAAATGTCTACATTTTTATTATCAGATAAAGCTCGTTGGATTACTGGTCAAAATTATATTATGGATGGAGGTTGCTTTGGATAAAATAAAAATTCCTGATCCTATTATCGGCAAGCATGTTAACTTACGTGAAGTAGAAATAGACGATGCAGAATTCATTTTATCTTTGAGAACCGATGAGTCTAAATCTAAGTTTTTACATAAGACAGAAAATGATTTAAAAAAACAAATAGACTATTTAAATAATTATAAAAAATTGAATAATGAATACTATTTCATTATTGAAAATAAGGTAAAAGAACCATTAGGTACAGTCAGACTTTATAATATTAAAGATAATGAATGTACTGGTGGTAGTTGGTTGATGAAAAATGGTGCTTCTGTACAGGAAGTAATAGAGGGTGATTTATTATTGCAGCATTGTGTTTTTGATATTTTAAATTTACAAAATAATTATTTTGATGTAAGGAAGGGTAATAATAAAGTAATTAATTATCATAAAATGAAAGGTGCAAAAGAAATCAGTCAAGATGAAGATAACTTGTATTTTGTTTTAAATAAAAATGATTTTGATAGTTTAAAAGATTATTTTTATGGTCTTTTATGATTTTTTATAATCAAGGTAAAGTTGATATCGTGAATAAAATAAAAAATGAGAATCTTGTTAATAAAGTTTATTTTTATTTTCCTTCTTATATTCCGTCAGGTGGTGGAGAGCCTTTTTTAATTAATTTAATGAAATATTTATTAGATTATACAAACATTCAAGTTGCCGTAATTGACTTTATTGATGGAACAATAACTACTAATTTCCAAGATGAGCGAGTTGAGTATATTGCTTACGACCCTAATAATTATTATTTTAAATTAGATGAAAATTCAATACTTTTTACTCCATTGGATAGAATAACAACGATTTCTCGAATAGCTAATCGACAGAATGTGCGTATATTAACTATTTTGTGGGAAACGATAATTGGGTGGGACATTCTTTGCCAAAAAAATGAAATAAATAAATTAGGATATTTGTTGAAAAAAAAAGATGCGGTCCTTTCTATTGATGAAGGTTGTGCTGTAAGAGGAGGTAAACCGCTAGGTGTTGTTTTTCCTCAACCTTATTTACCTATCTATTTTCCGATAAGTTCTAAAGTACTTAAAAGTTCTCCTAAACTTATATCTAAAAAACAAATTAATTTTGGTTGGCTTGGTCGACTAGCATATACTAAGTGTTTATCTTTAATTAATTTATTAGAGTGCTTATATAAAAGTAAAGATTCAAGACCTAAGTATTTTCATATTATTGGGAATGGATTATACGAAAATGAATTGAAGCATATTGTTGAAAAATATGAAGATAAAATAACCTTTATTTTCTGTGGTCGAATGATTAATGAGGATAGGGATAATTACATTACAAATAATATTGATGTATTATTTGCTATGGGAACATCTATGCTTAATGGTGCTGCATTAAAAATACCAGTAATAGGTATGCACGAAACAAATATTCCGATATCTATTAATAAATTTTTATGGATTTTTGATGCGCAAGGACTTCAGTTGGGTCAAACGAATGAAAAAGATAATATTAATCCTAAAGCTCAACAAATTGATAAAGTTATAGAAGATATTTATGATAAAGGGTTAAAAAAAGAGTTTGGGGAAAAAAGTTATAATTATCTTGTTGAACACCATGCCAATATTAAAAAAATTGGTAATATATTTGTTGAAGCTCTTTATAATACCTCATTAACATATAAAGATTTAAAAAAATTATTTAAAGTTATGCCTTACAATTCTTTTATCAAAAAATCAATTTATATTTTTGGTGTCAGTATCTATAAACTTTATTTATCTCCTAGGGAAAGACATTTTTTATTATTTGGGAGATTTAGATTGTTTAGTGCTAAATATGCACAATATTCGAAAAAATATTATTTATTTAAGATTCCATTATGGAAATCTTATAAAAAGTTTAATGCTTGTAAATTTTATCTATTCTTTATTAAGTTATTTGCATTAAATATTCAAACTGGATATTCATTTCCAGACTGTATTGAGAAAGAAAAATTAAGAGGAAAAAATTTTGATGAAAAAAAATGAAGAAGAAATAAATGAAATAAAATTTTTAGATCTTAAGAAAATAAATAATCAATACCAAATAGCAATACAACAGAAAATTGAACAAATATTCGATAAAGGTTGGTATTTACAAGGTGATGAGAATAAAGCTTTTGAAGAAACTTTCTCAGAATATTGTGGAACAAAATATGCAATTGGTGTAGCAAACGGTTTAGATGCGCTTGATCTAATAATCAAAGCATATGGATTTGCTTCTAATGATGAAATTATTGTTCCTGCTAATACTTATATTGCATCAGTACTGGCAATTTCAGCTAATGGTTGTAAACCAGTATTAGTTGAACCAGATATAAATACTTATAATATTGATACAAAACTTATTGAGAAAGCGATTACACCTAAAACTAAGGCTATTATGGTTGTTCATTTATATGGACAAGCAGTTGATATGAGTGATGTATGGCAATTAGCTGAAAAATACAACTTAAAAATAATTGAAGATTCAGCTCAAGCTCATGGTGCTATTTATAAAGGTAGAAGAGTTGGTAATCTTGGTGATGCCAGTGGTTTTTCTTTTTACCCTGGGAAAAATTTAGGTTGTTTAGGTGATGGTGGTGCGATTACAACAAATGATAAAGATTTGTATTTGAAAGTTAAAGCATTGGCTAATTATGGTTCAAATCAAAAATATGTTAATTTATATAAAGGCGAAAATTCAAGATTAGATGAAATTCAAGCTGCAGTCTTAAATGTTAAATTACCTCATCTAGATAATGATAATAAAAAAAGGCGTAGTATTGCCAATTATTATATTAACAATATAACCAATCCATTAATTATTTTGCCAAAGTCATCTGTTGAAGAAATGCATGTGTGGCATTTATTTGTAATAAGAACAAAAAATAGAGAACATTTACAAAATTATTTATTGGAATATGGAATACAAACATTAATTCATTATCCAATTCCTATTCATAAGCAAGTAGCATATAAAGAATGGAATGAATTGAGTTTACCTATTACTGAGAAAATACATAGAGAAGTTTTATCACTACCAATCAGTCCTGTAATGACTGATGAGGAAATTAAAAAAGTTGTTCAGGTAATAAATGAATATCGATAAGTTACCTCTAGTTTCTGTACTGATTTCATCATATAACCATGAAACTTTTGTACAGAAAACAATAGAATCAATTATTTCTCAAACTTATGAGAAAATTGAATTAATTATTATTGATGACGGTTCAACTGATTTAACATTTGAAAAAACACTTGAAATGGAAAACGTTTGTAAAGAACATTTTGTAAATGTTTATTTCAAGAAACAAAAAAATCGAGGTATTGGTCTAACTTGCAATGAACTTATAAAGTTGTCGCATGGCGAATACTTATATTATATTGCATCAGATGATTTAGCAAAACCGAACGCTATTACAGATCAAGTTTGTTTTTTAGAAAAACATAAAGAGTATGCTTTAGTTGTCGGAAATAATGAAATTATCGATAGTAATGGTATAGTTTGTTACTGGGATAAAAAAAGGAATATCACTTATAATGAAGCGAATGCTTGTTATAAAACATTTGCAGAATTTCTAAAAATTAAACAATTAGGCACGAATTTTGGTTCTTATTTATATTTATATCGAGGTAATCATATTCCCAATGGTTATTTAGTTCGAAAATCAATATATGACAAAACTGGGCTAAATAATGAAAATGCTCCGCTAGAAGATTGGTTTATGAATCTTCAAATATCTAAGTATTCGAAAATTAAATATTTAGATAAAGTGCTTTTTTCTTATAGGTGGCATCAGAGTAACACTATTAAACAAAGTGAAAAAATCCAGAATTTATATGATTTGACATTACAGTATGAAAATATTTTGTTAACTAAAACAAATTTTAAAAATGTCAATAAAGAGGTACTTAATTGTTTTTTATTTGGAAAATTAACTAAAAGAGTAAACTTAATTTATAACATAATTGAAATACGTAGATATAGAAAAAACAGTGTAAAAATGTGGGTATTACATTTTTGCGGAATTGATTTAATTATTAGCAAAAAATTTCTTTAAATTGGATTAAATGATGTTTTCTGTTGGATGTGATGTTGAAAAAATTAACAGGTTTGTAGATAAAGTTTCTAATACTGTTTTCTTAGAAAAAATATTTTCATTAATAGAGCTTGATTATTGTTTATCAAAATCCTACCCAGCACAACATCTAGCTGTCAGATTCTGTGCTAAAGAAGCAGTAATTAAAGCATTAAGTGGTATTGGTATAAATAATATATTAATTCATGAAATAGAAATTGAAAATGATAGAAAAACGAATTATCCAATAGTAAGAATTTTAAAAAAAGGCTATGAAAATTTGGATATTAAAATAAGTTTATCTCATGATAAAGATACAGCAATGGCTGTGGCTATTATAAGTAAGAATAATATTTAAAAGATTTATTTTAAATATGCTAATGATTAGGATTGATAACATATGAAATTTATTATTACTGGTGGAGCTGGATTTATAGGTTCTGCTGTTGTACGCTATATTATAGAAGAAACTGAACATCATGTATTAGTTATTGATAAATTAACATATGCTGGTAATTTGGAATCTTTAGATGAAGTATCTAAAAATAATCGCTTTAATTTCAGACAAGTTGATATTTGTGATCGAAAAGCTATTGACAATATTCTGAATGATTTTAAACCTGATATTATAATGCATTTAGCTGCTGAAAGTCATGTTGACCGTTCTATTGATAATCCATCAGTATTTATTGAAACAAATATAATTGGTACATATACGCTTTTGGAATCAGCTTTAACATATTGGCATAGTTTAGAAAAAGATAAGAAAAATAATTTTCGTTTTCATCATATTTCTACTGATGAAGTATATGGTGACTTACATGGTACCAATGATCTATTTACTGAAAGAACGCCTTATTCACCAAGTAGCCCTTATTCAGCTTCAAAAGCTTCAAGCGATCATTTAGTCCGTGCTTGGTATAGAACATTTGGTTTACCTACTATTATTACGAACTGCTCTAATAACTATGGGCCGTATCATTTTCCTGAAAAGCTAATTCCTCTAACAATACTTAATGCAATTGAAGGCAAACCGTTACCTGTTTATGGAAATGGTCAGCAAATAAGGGATTGGTTATATGTTGAAGATCATGCTAGAGCACTTTATTTAGTTGCGACTAAAGCCATTGTAGGTGAAACCTATAATATTGGTGGGCACAATGAACAAAAAAATATTGATGTTGTGAATATAATCTGTGATTTGCTTGAAGAGTTAGTGCAAATTAAACCTAATGGTGTTAATCACTATAAAGATCTAATCACGTATGTAACTGATAGACCTGGGCATGATCAGCGATATGCAATTGATGCATCAAAAATATATAAAGACTTAGGATGGCAACCTCAAGAAACTTTTAAAAGCGGAATGAGAAAAACAGTACAATGGTATCTAGATCACAAAAGTTGGTGTGAGCATATCAAAGATGGTACATATATAAGTTCGCGACAAGGGATAATCAAAAAATAGGAATATTTATGAAAGGTATAGTGCTTGCAGGTGGTTCAGGAACCCGTCTTTATCCTATAACTCGAGGTGTATCTAAACAGTTATTACCTATTTATGATAAACCAATGATTTATTATCCATTATCAGTATTAATGATAGCTGGGATTCGTGATATTTTAATTATTACAACTCCGGATGACATGCCTATGTTTCAACGATTATTAGGTGATGGTTCTCGCTTTGGAATTAAACTAAGTTATGCAGTACAAGCAAAACCTGAAGGTTTAGCTCAGGCATTTATTATAGGTGAGGAGTTTATTCAAAAACAACGTTGTGCTCTTATTTTGGGTGACAACCTTTTTTTTGGTGAAAGTTTTGGTAAAAAGTTGGAGAAAGTTGTAGCTAACAAAGTAGGAGCGACTATTTTTGGTTATCAAGTCGTAGATCCTGAACGTTTTGGGGTTGTAGATTTTGATATAAATTTCAAAGCACTGTCTATTGAAGAAAAACCCATTAAACCGAAATCAAATTGGGCTGTGACAGGACTTTATTTTTATGATGAAAATGTAGTCGAGATGGCAAAACAAGTTAAGCCATCGAGCCGCGGAGAATTAGAAATAACTACACTTAATCAAATGTATTTAGATTCTGGATTATTGAATGTTGAGATCCTTGGTAGAGGATTTGCTTGGCTTGATACAGGAACCCACGATAGCTTGCTTGAAGCATCATCTTTTGTCCAAATTATCGAAAAAAGGCAGGGATTAAAAGTTGCCTGTTTAGAAGAAATTTCATTTAGAAATGGCTGGTTGAGTGCGGAACAGGTGAGAAGGGAGGCGTTAGATGCTAAAAAAACTTTATATGGTCAATATTTATATCAATTAGTTGAAAAGATTTAATTATGCAAATTTTTGAAACAACAATTCCTGGGCTGAAAATTATTCAGCCAAGAATTTATAAAGATAATAGAGGTCATTTTTTTGAAATTTTTCAGAAGAAACTTTATCAAAAGTTATTAAGGATTGAATATGACTTTGTCCAAGATAATTACTCATATTCATATAAAAATGTATTACGCGGATTGCATTTCCAAAAAGATAATCCTCAAGGAAAATTACTGAGAGTTGTTCAAGGTAAAGTTTTTGACGTTGCAGTAGATATAAGAAAGGATTCTAAGACTTTTGGTAAATGGGTGGGCATGATTTTGTCATCAGATAATCATACTCAATTATGGGTTCCACCTGGATTTGCACATGGTTTTCAAGTTTTATCTGATTTTGCTGCTTTTGAATATAAATGTACTGATTATTATAATCCAAGTTCTGAGGAATGCTTGTCGTGGAATGATCCTACTATTAATATTAATTGGCCGATGAAAAATCCAATATTATCAGATAAAGATAAATTAGGTAAAACTTTACAGGAATTATTATAACTTAATGAAAGTTTTGTTAACTGGTGCTCAAGGTCAAGTAGGACAGTGCTTTTGTGATATATATCCTAATAATTGGCAATTGATTACTGCAAATCATTTTGAACTGGATATTAGCGATAGATCCAATGTCGAAAAATGGATTGCTAAATATAAACCAGATGTAATTGTAAATGCAGCTGCATATACTGCTGTTGATAATGCTGAAACTGAATACGATTTGGCTTATAAAGTTAATGTTTTTGGTCCAGAAAACTTGGCTTTAGCGGCAAAAAAAAATAGAGCTAAATTCATCCATATTTCAACGGATTATGTTTTCGACGGTTTAAAAAAATATCCTTATACAGAAGATGATTTGACAAATCCTATCAATGTCTATGGTAAAACAAAACGAGAAGGTGAAATTGCTGTTATGAGTGTTGATTCATCAGCAATAATAATTCGCACATCTTGGGTATTTAGTGAATATGGAAATAACTTTGTAAAAACTATTTTAAAATTAGTCAATCAGAATAATAAATTATCTATAGTGGATGATCAGATTGGATGTCCAACCTATGCAGGAGATCTAGCTGAGTTGATGATTCGTATTATCGAAAAAAATATTGTAGGGGGTATTTATCACTATTGTGGTAATAAATCTATGTCTTGGTATTCATTTACCAAGCAAATAATAACGACAGCTACCAATCAAGGCAAATTGAATAAGATACCGGAAGTTTTTCCTGTTAAAACCTCATTTTTTCAATTTAAAGCAAAAAGACCAAAATATTCTGTTCTTGATATGAAAAAACTAAATCAATATGGTATTTTAAGTTCAGATATGGTTGAAAAACTTGAACTTTGTATAGCTAAAATTGATTCAATTAAGGGTTAAAGTATGACTATTTATTTTGCCGAGTGGAATGCTGACTATGAAAAATATATGGTTAATACCCTTAAGTCTGAGTACGATGTTGTACTTTTTAATAAATTAATGAAACATTTTAGAAATATTAATTTAAAACTTGATAGAAATAACCTTCCTCGACATTGGTTTATAAAATTTCATCAATTTATAAAATTAAGACAATTGAAATATGATGATATCTTATTATGTAGTGGTTTTGGTGTTTCAGGATTTATAGATTTAATTAAGGATGTTAAATGCCATCGAGTTTTGGTGTTACGAGATACTATTGATGTTTTAAACGATAGTATGAAAAATAAAAAAAAATGGTTACAACAAAATGAAGATTATATAAGTAAAATTACACCATATTTTGATAAAATATACAGTTTTGATTTTAATGATTGTAAGAAATATAAATTTATATATTTGAATCAGTTTCTTCCTTTTACATATTCAGAAATGAAAAAATTGCGAGCCGAACAAGATAACAAATCTAATATTATTAAAACATGTTTTTTCATCGGGGAGTATTGGGATGATAGAGCTAAAGTGCTTAACAGAATTGCCCCTATTTTGCATGAAAATGGTTATCAAACAGATTTTAATTTAATTAACTATAAAGCAACCAATACTGAAAGTTTATTTCACTCATCAGATTATTATAAACTCGGTAATAAAATTAGTTATTTAGATAATATTGAAAAAGTAAAACATAGTGATGTCATCTTAGAAATAGGACAAATAGGTCAAACAGGTGTAACTTTAAGAGCTATTGAAGCAGTGTTATTGAATAAAAGATTAATTACTACTAATAAATCTATAAAAGAATATGATTTTTATTCTCCAGAGCAAATTTTTATTCTTGATGAAAATAATCACCATCAAATAAAAAAATTTTTAGAATGTCCATTCGTTCCAATCAGTTTACATAAATTATACAAATATAGCTCCAATGCAATGTTAGAAACAATTACAGATGCTTTCGATTAAAAATAAGATTTTAATTTTTTCAAGCAATAAATGAAATAACTAATTAAACTCTCAACGACTTTATTTTGATGTAACTTATGTTTTGCACAATATCTCATTTGGCTCGAAGTGGTAGCTAATAATAAGGGTGTCATTTGCCATGGAGAATTATTTTTTGCATCCAAAAAATATTTTGAACATTCATAATTTTCAGCCCATTTGTGCCAAGGTTTTGTAGGTCCAATATAATGAATTAATATAGTTGCATCGGTTATAGGATATTTGCGAACTTTATTTGATTTATATTTTAACTCGTAATTAATACTAATTTGTTGGTTATATTTTCTATCAAGGTACTTAACTTTATCCAATAATAATAGATTTAACACATCTTGATCTAAATGGGTAAATTTCTTACGTAAGTTCTCGTTTGTTAGCAATTTTAATGCTTTTTCATTTATATTATTCTCTTTCCATTTTTTCAGATTAACTAGTAGAAAACCTGCGTTAAAATAACCATTCAATAATTTATTTTCATTAAGCCTTTTTGCACATTTTTCCCACCATATTGGGTCTTTTTCAATAACTACATAAGCAATATTGTTATCAAATTCTAAGTTGAACAATTCAACTAAAGATCCTATACATAAAATATCAGCATCTAAATAAAGTATTTTGTCTATTTTATTGTAAAAATAATCTGCGACAATGAATCGGAAATATGTTGCTAATGTCCAATTTATTGTTGTTGGTAAATTCTTAAAATAAGAATCTTCCACTAAATATATAGTTATTTGGGTTTTATATTTGTCTGTTAATTGTTGTAATTTTTGCTGAAAATCATCATTAATAGAGTTTGTGAAAATATGAAAATTAAAATTGAGTTCTGAATTAGTTAATAAGATAGATGTAATTGAAACAGCACAGCCTAAAAAAAAGTTTTTATCAATTCCATAAGCAATGTTTAACTGTTTGATATTAATATCACTGGTGGTTCCAATTGTAATTTTTTTTTTAATAATACTACTCGCATTAAAATACATTGCTTGTTTCCTGTTGCATTATTTGAACTAAATTAATTTCTATCTAATTTATTATTATTGTTATTGAGTTATAATAAATCATGTCTATTACTTATTGAAAAAAACACGAAAATCAATGCGTCTGTTCTTTTTAACTTATTATTATCTGTTGATCAGTTTAAATAGTGATAGTTAATTTGAATATTCTTTACATTATTATAAAGGTTATAAAAATTATTTCTAGTTGAAAAAGAATTGCAATAAAATTTAAATTCACAAAGTATGTATAGTATAATTCGACTTCAAATAAACTTATTTACTTTCTTATGTCAAATAAATATAGCTCTCTGAATACCATTAAACAATTGTGGCCTTTTATTTATCCCCATAAAAAAGCTTTAATTGTTGCAATTTTTGCTCTTTTATTGAATGCCGCAACTGATGCAACATTAATTTCATTAACTAAACCGTTATTAGACAATGGATTAATGGATAAAAATTATGAATTACTTATTCTTTTTTCAGTTGGTATTATTGCTTTAATCGCATTACGTGGTTTGTCTAACTACTGTTCAACTTATTGTCTTTCTTGGCTTTCAGGTAAAGTTATAACTAATTTTCGTCAATTGATTTTTGATCATTTAGTCAAAAGTCCTATTAATTTTTTAGACAAAAATCCAGTTGGTGAACTTGTTACTGTTATTACATATAACACACAGCTATTATCTAAAGCATCTTCTGATGCGCTAATTATATTAGTAAGAGAAATAGCTTATGCAATCGGATTATGCATAGTGATGTTTTATGGGAATTGGAAATTGGCATTAGTCCTTATTATTGTCGTACCTTTAGTTATTTTTATTGCTCAATTTATTGCAAAAAAATTCCGAAATTCACTTCTTTCTATGCAAAAAGGAATAGGGAATATAACAACTGCTGCCGATGAAATGTTAAAAGGTCATAAAGAAATACTAGTTTTTAATGCTCAAAAATATGAAAAAAACAATTTTTATATAATCAATAAAATTTTTAGGCGAAGTTTATTAAAAATCGTATTAGTGTCTGGACTGTCAACTCCAATAATTCAACTAATAGCAACACTAGCGTTAGGTTTTATTTTATTTCTTGTGGCAAACCAAACTATAGATATTACTCCTGGATCTTTTACTGTTGTTTTTTCTGCTATGGTTGCTGTTATGAGACCTTTGAGAGAATTGACGAGTGTTCATCTTGAATTACAAAAAGGCTCTGTGGCCTGCGAATCGCTTTTTGGGCTTTTAAATTCTCCTGTAGAAGAAGATAATGGAACAGTTGAGTTGCAGCGCGCAAATGGAGAAATTGAATTTCATCAAGTAACCTATACTTATCCTTCCAGAACTACTCCTTCTTTAAATAATATAAGTTTTAAAATCAAGCCAGGTGAAACTGTAGCATTGGTCGGTCGTTCTGGCGCAGGAAAATCAACTATAGCAAGTTTGATTCCAAGATTTTATGATGTAGAAAAAGGGGAAATATTGCTTGATGGTATAAATATTAAAAATTACACGCTAAAATCGCTACGTAATCAAATTGGATTTGTATCACAAAAAGTGCATTTATTTAATAGTACTATAGCTGACAATATTGTGTATGGGGCCAAAAATAAATATAAGAAGCAAGATATTATTAATGCAGCAATTCAGGCTAATGCGATAGAATTTATCGAAAAATTAGAACATGGTTTTGATACAGAAATTGGCGATAATGGTATTTTACTTTCAGGTGGGCAACGACAACGAATTGCGATCGCCAGAGTGCTTTTGCGTAATAGCCCAATATTAGTTTTCGATGAAGCTACTTCAGCGTTAGATAATGAATCTGAACGATTAGTTCAACAAGCAATAGAAAATTTACAAAAAAATCGAACTTCTATAATTATTGCTCATCGATTATCAACTATTGAACAATCTGATCGTATATTAGTTATTGATGATGGAAAAATAGTCGAAGAAGGCCCACATAATAAGCTGGTACTTGAAAATGGTATTTATGCCAAAATGTACCAAATGCAATTTAATTCTTAATAAAAAAATTTTATGAAAAAAAATATTCAATCAGCTCATAGTGATATCGATAAAGATGCTTCAACATGGCAAACTTTTTCCAAGTTATGGCCTTATATTGCCAAACATAAATTAATTCTTTTATTATCAATAATTTTACTCGTTATTAGTGCTTTTGCTGATACTTCATTGATTGGTATGCTACAACCTTTATTGGATAAGGGATTTGTTCAAAACGATCAGCAATTTTTAATTATGGCTCCTTTCTATATTTTTGGGTTAGTTCTTCTGAGAGGAGTTGCTAATTATGGATATTCATTCTTTTTATCTTTTATTTCCACAAAAATCGTACTTAAAATTCGTCAACAACTTTTTAACCATTTTGTTGATGCACCAGTAAGTTTTTATGATAAAAACTCAACAGGAAGATTACTTTCACGTATAACCTATGATACCGACCAAGTCGCTTCATCTTCTTCTGATGCATTAATTACAATTGTTCGAGAGTCTGCCTTTATTTGTGGGCTTTTTTATACAATGTTTATCAATAGTTGGGAACTATCTTTATCATTAATTATCATTACTCCCATTGTGATAGGTTTAATAACTTTTATATCGGTAAAATTTAGGAAATTAGCTAAAAACATGCAAAATTCGATGGGTGGGGTAACTATGTCCGTCGAGCAAATGTTGAAAGGGCATCGTGAAATTATTCTTTTTGGTGCACAAGATGAAGAGTCTAAAAACTTCAATAAAGTAAATAATAAATTTCGGCGAGATGGTATGAGACTAGTCTCAATATCAGCTTTATCAACACCTATAGTTCAACTTATAATTTCCTTTGCCATTGCGTTTGTTCTGTTAATGGCGAGTAACCCTGATTTAAATATTACACCAGGTCAATTTACAGTTGTTTTTTCTTCACTAGTTGCGTTGATGCAACCAATAAAAAGTCTAACGAGTGTTAATGCTGATTTTCAAAAAGGTATGGCTGCTTGTCAAACTCTATTTGCTATTTTTGAACAACCAATTGAAAAAGATGATGGCAAAATAAATATTCAACGGGTACAAGGCGCCATTGAATTTAAAAATGTCAGTTTTACTTACGAAAGCAGACAAGAACCAGCTTTACAAAATATTAGTTTTTCAGTCGAACCATGTAAAACCATTGCTTTAGTTGGTCGTTCTGGCTCAGGAAAAAGTACAATAGCAAGTTTGCTTACTCGCTTTTATGATATCAGTAACGGTGAAATTTTGATTGATAACCATAATATTCAAGACTTAACACTAAGTTGTTTACGCAATCAAATTGGTTTGGTTTCACAAAATGTACACTTATTTAATGATACTGTTGCAAATAATATTGCTTATGGCCGAGTTGGAGATTATTCACAAGAGCAAATAGAGGAAGCAGCTAAACAAGCCTATGCCTATGATTTTATAATGGGACTTGAAAACGGATTCGAAACAATTGTTGGTGAGAGTGGTGTATTATTATCTGGTGGTCAACGCCAAAGGATTGCTATAGCAAGAGCGTTATTACGAAACACTCCTATTTTAATTCTTGACGAAGCAACTTCAGCCTTAGATACAGAATCAGAACAAGCAATACAAAAAGCTTTAGATGATTTACAAAAAGGGCGAACATCGCTCATTATTGCACATCGTTTATCCACCATTGAAAATGCTAATAAAATATTAGTAATAGACAGTGGTAAAATTATAGAGCAAGGTACCCATAAAGAGTTGTTGTCATTAAATGGATTGTATGCAGATTTGTATCAAATAAATTTTAATAAATAATATCAAAAATTAATAATAAATAATTTGCTAAAATTTTTCACTTTAGGATCTTAAAAGGAAGATGATAAATAAATTTTTGGAGTTTATTAAATTCTTAAATAGGCAGCGGAATTTAAAAATTAAACCAATAAAACTAGCTGTTAAATTAGCTCTTTTAAATCGAAAAAAAAAGGTAAGATCACCGTTAACTCCGAAAGAGTACCTTTCAGCAGCTATTTTAATGAATGATCAAGGTATTGGTGATGCAATAGTTACTTCTTATTTGATTAAATCTTTAAGAGAAAATAGATTAAAAGTATATGTTGTAGTTGAAAAAAGAATTGCATTTCTGTTTGAACAATTTATTACTGTTGATGGTGTTATATTGTATGATAAAAAGAAAGGGATAAAGCAATTTAAAAAACAACTTAATAGTTTATCTATTGACGTAGCTATTGATCTTGTTGATAAAGGTCATAATAGTATAAGACGTTCTCAAATAATTTTAGCGATTAATCCTTTACATACTATAGGTTTTAATCAAGAAAAATATAAATTGTATGATACATCGATTTTTTATGATCAATATACATCACATATTTCAAAGAGAAGTGAACAAATTTTAAAACTATTAAATATAGAAGCTGATTCAATTAAATATCATGTGAATCTTCCTGATCAAGCTCATGAATCTGTAGAAAAATTTATTAGGCCCTATTTATTATCAGGTAAAAATATTATTATTTTTAACCCTTATGGTTCCAATATAGCAAGAAGCTTTTCAGATACACAAATTGAAACTATTTTATCTTTTCTATCTCACTATGATAATTGTGTAACTATAGTAGTTGGGGAGCCGAATAAAATAAAACATATTAAGACCTCAACAAATATCATTATTAATCCGTTAGGCTCCTTTTTTGAAACTGTAGCTTTGATTAAGTTCGCAACTTTAGTTATTACCGTTGATACTTCAATTGTACATGTTGCATCGATATATGATAAAAAAATGCTTTGTATATATAATAATCGAATAATTGATAATAAATTTATTAATAACTTTGTATGGGGACCTAACTATCCTAATGCATTGCAAATATTCACTAAAGAAAATCTTGGTACAGGTCTAGGTGATCCAATTGCAAATCTTAATCCAAACATTGTACTTGAACAGTTAAAAGAAGAATTAATAAAATTAGAATGAAATAACGCTCTAAATAGAGATAATTTTAAATGGATTGAAATATAAATTTCAAGAATTCAACTGGAAATGTAATTTTTCCTAAAAATTAGGATATTCATTTAATTAAAAATTATTTCTATTTTAATTTTTTTATTTGTCAAAAGAAAGAATCAGCTAAATCCTAAGTTTGTTAAAAAAGATTTTTAATCAGAAATGATTACATTGGTGATGTGATGATCATAACACCTTTAAACATTTTCGGACAGATTCAAAAATTCAAAGTCTTTTTATATTTAATTATCAAATTATTTCAAATGGTTATAATAAAATTTGATTTCAGATAAATAATATATAGAAGATATCATCCAAATATGGAATTGTGAATAGATAAAGATATCTGGTTACCTAATAATAATATGGATAAACAAAAAATTTTTTATGTTAGTAATAATACATTTAAGCCTGATAGATTAATTACAACTATGCATAAATATATTTAATTAAATTAAGACTGTTTCTTTATTTTCAAAACTAAATAAAGCAAATAATACTTTAAGCTACTAATCAAATTTTTATCTTTAAGATGAGATTTGGCATAAATACGATAATCATTAACCCGCATTTTATACTTATAACTTTTAAGAGGGGTATTTGCCCAAGGGGTGAAGTGTTTATAAAAATTATACAAATTTTGTGCAAGTCCAGTGTGTTCTTGATACCACATCTTTCTTGCACCAGTAAAATGAATTATGTATGGTAACGATTTTTTGTTGTAAAAAAATGTCTCTTTTTGCTTGTCATTTATCCAGGTAAATAAATAATTCCATTTAGGATCTATCCATAAAACTTGATTTTGTAATACGACATTTAAAGCATCTTGATCAGGATAAATTAGATGTTTTTTTTCAGACGATAGTAATATTTGATTAACTTTATTTTCAGTATCAAACTCAATCCACTTATTAACATTAATATACAAAAAACCAGAGTTAAAATAATTAGTTGAATTAAGTTGAAGCCTTTTCTGGTTTTTCAACATATTTTCTTTGTCTAATGAATCGGGCGTTACACCACAAACCACCGAATCTATATTAATATCCGAAATTGAAGAAATATTAGCAAAACATAAAGTATCCGCATCAAGATAAATGAATTTATCAACAACACCCTTTAATAGTCTGGGAACTAATAGTCGTATATACATCGACCGATTAATATGTTTGACTTTGTAATTTTGAGTATCAGAATATTTTGTCAACTCATCTAAAGGGATTGAATGTAGCGTAATTGAAGGACTAAGTTGTTCTAACTTCTGTTGTTCCTCTAGCGAAACATCATACAAAAAAACATGAAAATGAATATTATTATTGAGATTATTATGTATTATAGAACTTATCGACACACCTACATGTTCAAGATAATTTGAATCAGTACAATATGCAATATTAATAATATTATTCATTCCAGACACTCTTAAATAACTTATCGTGATATTTAGTCATTACCCAATTAATATGTCAATATAAAATTGATTATTACTTCATTGTTTAATTTAACGTATGTTACAATGTTATTTCAAATTTTCTAAAATCATCCTTAAATATTAGTAAAAATGAAAGAAAATCTTTTTATCAAAAAAATCACTACATTATTTGAAAATGCTCAAGCATCTTTAGAAACCACACATATTGCATTTTGTTTTGATGACAATTATGCAATGCCAGCAGGAATAGCGATGTCCTCAGTTATCTCAAATAATATGGATAAAAATCTGGTATTTCATTTATTTGTTAATAATGTAACTAATGAAAAAATATCAATGTTTAATCAACTAAACAACGATAATATTAGCATAATTTGTTATGAAATAGGGGATGATTTTTCTATTAATCCTGATACATTAGTATTGCATGTGTCTGCCTCAACCTGCTTACGATTTGTCGTTCCTCAGATATTAAATAAAGTGACTTCGCGAGTTTTGTATTTAGATTGCGATGTACTTTGTACAAATAATCTTAATGAATTAATTCACACTGATTTAAGTGATAAATATGCAGCAGTGGTACCTGATGTTGATAAAACGCAAGAAAAACAATGCCCAGCTTGTGATATCCCTTACGGTGAATATTTTAATGCCGGAATGATCTATATTAATACTGATATGTGGGTAGATAATAATCTTACTGATAAAGCGTTTGCTATGATAAATAGCGGTAAAGTATATAAGTTTGCTGATCAAGATGTTTTAAATATATTAATGCAAGGTAAAACTGTTTTTCTTCCTAAAATTTATAATCAACTTACATCACTTACCGTTGGTGGTAATGAAGATAATTTGTTAAGTGAAGATACTGTTATTATTCATTATGTTACCGGCAATAAACCATGGTATCAGTTATATTTAACTCCACTTTATCAAACTTATATTGCTTCTTCACCATGGGCTAATCAAAAATTATCATTGGCTAATGAAAATGCGCCTTCAACTACAAGACGGTATGCAAAATTGTTAGCTAGTCAGAAAAAGTATTTTTCGGCGTTCAAATATTATTTACTTTATCTTAAGCACAAAGTTACTAAAAAACGATAAGGATGTTCGTCGTGATTCAAGTTGATAGATTTATTAACAAAAGAAATGAATTACTGTCACATAATTTTGACAATAACCAGTCTGTTTTGCATATTTTATTATGCTTTGATGATAATTATGCATTATCAGCAGGTGTAAATATTTTATCTATTTTTGAAAATAATCCTTTAAGACCGATTCATTTTCATTTATTTACTCATAATCTATCTGATGAAAATAGACTTAAATTTAGTGAAATAAAGTTCGATACTATATCAATAACTGAATATATTATTAATGATCAGTTTAAAGTCGATCAAAAAAATACCGAACAATTTCCACTTTCAGCCTGTGTTCGTTTAATAGCACCAATATTATTAAAAAATACTACTGATAAATTACTTTATGTTGATAGTGATACTTTATGTATTAATAGTTTATCAGAAATTGATAGTATTGATTTAAGTTGTATTTTAGTCGCCGCGGTTGCTGACGAACCATATATGCAACAATCTCAATGTACTAAATATCATATAGTTGAAGGCTCTTATTTTAATTCTGGTGTTATGCTGATTAATATTCCTCTTTGGTGCGAAGACGAAATTACTGATAAGACATTAGAACTATTGAATAGTGGTGAAAAGTACCAATATCCAGACCAAGATGTTTTGAATATTTGTGTCGGAGAAAAACGATTAATATTGCCAAGAAAATTTAATAATTTATTAGCATTATCGGTTAATGGTAATGAAGATGCAAAAGTCCCTAGCGAAACTATTTTTATTCATTATATAACGAAAAATAAACCTTGGCATGAGCCTTATCGCTCTAAATTATTTGATGCTTATTTAGAAAAATCACCATGGCAGAATGACAGTTTACCTTTGTATAATCCTAAAAAAACTTCTTCAATTCGTGCTTATTCAAAGTTAATGTTTAAGCAAAAAAAATATCTATTAGGAATAAAGCATTATCTAATTTATCTAAAAACTAAGTTTAAAAAGTAATACTAAAATATATACGGTTAATAGATATAAGCTTATTTAGTCAATAGATTTGAAACTTAATCTATTTCTAACTAAGCTTTTTCTTTATAGTGAATATTCATGTATATATTTTTGTCTGGGTTATTGCTATAGTATAGCTTGTAATTTAGATAACTGTTTATTTATAATTTCATCTCAACTTTATGAATATTTTATTTTTTTCAAACGTTAGCTTATTTCTTAAATAAATTTTCCAATATACATAGACAAATTGGGCTTATCTTCTAATTAGGTGCATTTTAAGTGATTAATGATTTTGCAGAAAATGGTTTGCTTGCGACAGCTATAGATGGTTTTGTTGCTAGAGAACCACAAAGACATATGGCAAATAAGGTCACTGAAGCAATAAATGCACAAAAGTCATTGGTGGTCGAAGCGGGTACTGGAACGGGTAAAACCTTTGCATATTTAGTTCCTGCATTACGCAGTGAGAAAAAAGCAATAATCTCGACAGGCTCCAAGAATTTACAAGAACAGTTATATAGTAAAGACTTACCCATTATCAAAAAAGCTTTAAATTATACTGGTAAAATTTCACTTCTTAAAGGTCGAGCCAATTATCTCTGTTTAGAGCGCATGTATCATCAATATGCTGCTGCCGGAGATTTAGATAAGAATTTACGAACTGATCTGGTTCGGGTTAAAAATTGGTCAATCAAAACAAAAGATGGTGACATTAGTAAATGTACAACTGTTACCGAAGATAATCCAATTTGGCCAATTTTAACTAGCACAAATGATAATTGTTTGGGTAGTGATTGTGAACATTACAACGATTGTTATGTGGTTAAAGCTCGTAAAAGAGCCATGAACGCTGATATTGTTGTTGTTAATCATCATCTATTTTTAGCTGATGTTGTTGTGAAAGATACCGGATTTGGTGAACTAATTCCTAAAGCTGATGTGATGATATTTGATGAAGCGCATCAACTTCCTGATCTTGCGTGTCACTATTTTGGTGAGCAGTTAACAAGTCGACAACTGTTCGACTTAGCTAAAGAGATAAATTTGGCTTATCGAACAGAAGTCAAAGACATGTCACAACTCCAGCAGTGTGCTGATAAACTACAAAAATGTACCCAAGATTTAAGATTGTTGATAAGCCAGCAAAATAATAAAGGAAATCTTCGTTATCTATTTAATCAAACCAATATTAAACAAGAATTATCTTATTTATTTGATGCGCTTGATTTTTGCAAAGAAGTTCTGTTATTAGCGATAGGGCGATCCACAACTTTAGATAATTGTTATGATCGAGTTAACCAATACCAGCAATTATTAAAAAAATTGTCCGAAACTCATGTACCAGGTTTCAGTTATTGGTATGAAAGTTCATACAGCTCTTTCCTCTTTGCATTAACTCCATTGTCGGTAACGGAAAAATTTGAGGAATTATTAATCCAGCGTAAAGGTGCCTGGATTTTCACATCAGCAACATTATCAGTTGATAATCAATTAGATTATTTTACCAAACGTTTAGGTTTAACTAATGCAGAATCATTAATTTTAGAAAGCCCATTTGATTATATCAATCAGACTATTTTGTGTGTACCACGTTATATACCATCACCAAATGAAAGGGGCAATGCTGAAAAACTTGTCAATATTTTATTACCGGTTATTGAGGCAAACAAAGGGCGTTGTTTTTTCCTTTGTACATCTTATGCAATGATGAATGCATTAGCTGAACATTTTCGCTTACATACCGAGTTACCGGTTTTAGTTCAAGGTGAAACAAGCAAATCAAAACTTCTTGAACAGTTTATTGAAAGTGGTAATGCACTATTAATCGCAACGAGCAGTTTTTGGGAAGGGATTGATGTTAGGGGAGATACTTTATCTTGTGTTATTATAGATAAATTACCGTTTACCTCACCAGATGATCCCTTAATGAAAGCGAGAATGGAAGATTGCCAAATGCAAGGTGGCGATGCCTTTAATGAAGTGCAATTACCTGAAGCCGTTATTACCTTAAAACAAGGTGTTGGGCGATTAATCCGTCATCATAATGATCGAGGAGCAATTATTATTTGCGATAATAGATTAGTTATGCGACCTTATGGGGCAACGTTTATAAATAGTTTACCACCATCGCCAAGAACCCGAGATGTTAACAAGGTAATCAATTTTTTATTATCTAACAACCAATCAGATAATCTGGAAACCAAATGAGTACTATTTTAGCCATTGATACTTCGACAGAAGCTTGTTCCGTAGCTCTATTTTTTCGAAATGAAATCACTCATGATTTTATGATTTCGGCACGTGATCATACTAAAAAGATCTTACCAATGGTTGATAAAATTTTAAGTCAATCAGGTTGCACGCTTTCACAACTTGATGCTATTGCTTTTGCTCAAGGTCCTGGTAGCTTTACTGGAGTAAGAATAGGTATTGGTGTAGCTCAAGGATTAGCATTAGGAATTGATAAACCGATGATAGGTGTCTCAACTTTGATGACCCTAGCGCAAGGCGCTTATAGGAAAACAGAGGCAAAGAAAGTCATACCTGCGATAGATGCTAGAATGGGCGAAGTCTATTTAGGACAATATGAGTATCAAAACCAAAATTGGCAAACGATCATTCCAGAATGTGTCGTCAAACCTGAAAATGTAATCAATAAAATTCAAAAAAGTCATAATGATTATTACTCAGCAGGTACAGGTTGGCAAACTTATCCTGAAATGTTAACAGGAACTAAGCCTAGTGAAGTATTCTTACCAGAAGCACAAGATTTGGTGGTTATCGCTCATCAAAAATGGTTAAGAAATGAAGTGGTTAAAGTTGAAGATGTCGAGCCAACTTATTTGCGTAATGAAGTTACATGGCAAAAATTGCCGGGGCGTTAAGATAAACCACCGAAATGGTTTATCTGTATTTGATGTGCAAAAGTATTTAGTCTTGAAATAATCCCAAATTAGCTTTGGCATATGCTTCAAAATCAGTACAGCCGCCAATTGGTTTTTCATCAATAAAAATTTGTGGTACGGTTTCAACCGGTTTACCAACACTTTTAGAAAGATCTTCCTTGGTAATACCTTCTGCATTTATATCTACATATCGATATGAAAAATCATCACGTTCTTGAGATAACTTTTCGGCAAGCTCTTTAGCTCGCACACAATATGGACATCCTTGACGTCCAAAAATAACAGCGTACATATTTCACCTCTATGAGTTAAATTGAATAAAATTACTATACTTTAGTTTTGAATAAAAAAAAGTAGATAAATCTAGTTGATATAATAGATTATATCTATTGATATTACATCCGCATAGCGTGTAAGGTATACGTTTTAATCATTTAAATGATTAATTGATTATTTTATAGCTGCTTTTATTAAAAAAAGTTGAGGAACGGGGTTTTTTAATTCTTAAAATTGATGCTAATTTGATATTACTCGCTATAATTTAAATTTCAACCATTAAATGGATGTCAAAATGCTAAAAAAAATAATAGTTATTTTTTCATTAACCTTATCAATAACAGTGTTTGCGGCACAAAAAGAGTGTGCTGTAAAACCCAATTACGATATAGTGATAAATAAAGACAACATCCAAATCGTAAATAAGTCGAATGATTTATCGATCAAGAATGATGGCAAAGTAATACTTAATAAGAAAACAATATCAGCTAGCCCTCAATTACGTAAAAATCTCAATGAGTTTCAAAAAAGTCTAAGATCACAATTACCACAACTAGAACAACAATCATTAGATTTATTATTGGAAGTAAAAGTTGCTTTCGATCTAGCAATAACAAGAAAATTAAGTGATGACCGAGAACTACATGGTGAATTAAATAAATTATATAAACGATTAGTTAAGTTGTTACATCGTTCAATTATAACTGAAAATGGAACAACAAAATTTTATTACCAAAACTTTAATAAATTAAAAAAAGATGGACAAGATATCGGTGAACGTATTTTTTATAATGTTGTGGGGGGAAGTATTTTAGAATTTAACTTCTTTAAAAACTTCGGTGCCATCAAAGATATCTCAAAAAATGAATGGAAAGCTCAAAAACCTAAACTTAAAGCATTCGATTCACATATTTGTTCGGTAATTACTGATATAGACAAACAATATCAACAGATTTTAACAGAACTTAGTCAATCAACCGATAAGTGAATAGACAATAATAAAAACTTTTGCGAGAATACCCCATTCATTGGGTAAAAGAAGTAATCGCTTATGACTGCAAAAATAATTGATGGTAAAGCGTTAGCGCAGCAAATACGTAACGAAATAGCCAAAAAGGTAAAATCACGGACTGAACAAGGTTTATCTGTTCCAGGACTAGCTGTTATACAAGTTGGTTCTGATCCCGCTTCTAAAATTTATGTTAAAAATAAGCAAAAAGCTTGTGACGATGTCGGCTTTGCTTCTTTTGCTTATGATTATCCATCTTCAACCACTGAGGCATTATTAGCGTTGATCGATGAATTAAATCAACGAGCCGATGTTCATGGCATCTTAGTTCAGCTTCCATTACCAGATAACATTGATAAGACAAAAGTGTTAGAGCGTATCGATCCTCGTAAAGATGTTGATGGTTTTCATCCTTATAATATTGGTCATTTATTACAACGCGATCCGATATTACGCCCATGCACGCCGTATGGTGTTGTTAAAATGTTAGAATCAACCGGCATTAATTTATCTGGCTTAAACGCAACAGTTGTAGGCGCATCGAGCATTGTTGGACGTCCTATGGCGTTAGAATTATTGTTATTAGGTTGTACCACAACGATTACTCATAGCAGAACTATTGATTTAGAAAAGCATGTTCGTAATGCTGATATTGTTGTTGCGGGTGTTGGAATCCCTAACTATGTTAAGGGAGAATGGATCAAACCTGGTGCTATCGTAATTGATGTTGGAATTAACCGTTTACCTGATGGCAAACTTGTTGGAGATGTAGAATTCGATATTGCTAGCCAACATGCCGGTTGGATCACACCTGTACCTGGTGGAGTAGGGCCAATGACGGTTGCAATGTTAATGAGTAATACATTAGAGGCATGTGAAAGATTTAGCGAGTAAGTCTAAGATAATAGACAGATTTGTATTATGATTTTTATGAATTAAAAAATGAAAATAAGGACATCTTATGATTATATTTCATACTTCTTTAGGTGATATTAAGATCAATACTTTTGATGATAAAGCTCCTGAAACAGTCAAAAATTTTGTTGAATATTGTAAAGAAGGTTTCTATGACAACACTATATTCCATCGAGTGATTAATAATTTTATGATTCAAGGTGGTGGATTTGAGCCAGGTATGAAACAGAAAAAAACTAAGGCTCCAATCAAAAATGAGGCTGCTAATGGTCTAAAAAATAGTCGTGGTACTTTAGCTATGGCACGTACAAGTGATCCTCATTCCGCGACGGCTCAATTCTTTATTAATGTCGTTGATAATGATTATTTAAATTATCGTTCTTCTGATATTAATGGTTTTGGTTACTGCGTATTTGCAGAAGTTGTGGATGGCATGGATGTTGTCGATAAGATCAAAGCCGTTAAAACTGGCCGTAATGGAATGCATTCTGATGTGCCAGTTGAAGATGTCGTGATTAAGAGTGTAACGGTTGAATAATCCTGTTCGCTTTTTTATCGCAGATATTCACCTCGGTGAAAACGAGCCTGCTGCACATCATTTTGATATTACAGCAGGCTTTTTGTCATTTCTTAAACAATTACCTAATGGCTGTGAACTCTATATTCTAGGGGATTTGTTTGACTATTGGGTGGGGGATGATGTTGATTCAAAACTACACAAGCAGATTTCGGATGCTTTAAATGAGTTATCCTCAAAGCAAATTAAAAAGTTTTTTGTCCACGGTAATCGTGATTTTCTGATTGGTAAAGACTATGCTAAACGATGTGATATGACCTTCCTAGGTGATATTAATTGTTTAGTCAATCAGGATAAAAATATTGTTTTTTTACATGGCGACCTGCTTTGTATTGATGATCATCAATACCAAAAATTCCGAAAAATCATGCATAAAAAGTGGCTACAAAAGTTATTTTTATTCTTACCATTATTTATTCGATTAAAAATTGCGACGAAATTACGAAAAGAGAGTAGTCAGCATAATCAAATAAAATCAGAAACTATCATGGATGTAAATCCACAAGCAGTGATTGATATGATGATTGAGAATAATGCCAATATAATGGTTCATGGCCATACTCATAAACCTGCAACCCATCATCTAACCATTAATGGTGAATCAGTAACCAGAATAGTATTAGGTGCTTGGCATGATGGTGTTTCATATATAAAACAAGAAGAGAATAGTACTACATTAAAGCTTTATAGCCAGTCTTTCAAATAGTTACTTTGTAATATTTGTTCTGTCGTACCAAAGTCTATTAATTTCCCCTGTTCTAACACGGCTACATGCTGAGCAATACGTTTGACTTCATTAATATTATGGGTGACATAGATAATAGGTATGTTCAAGTCACTCACTAGTTTATTAATATAGCTTAATAACTCCTTTTTACGGGGCATATCTAAAGCGGATAAAGGTTCATCCATCAATAATAATTTGGGGTTGGTTAATAAAGCTCGACCAATGGCAACTCGCTGTTTTTCACCACCTGACAGCATCGCTGGATAACGATCAAGTAGTGAACCAATATTGAGCACATTGACAATATCATCAAATTTTTCTGTATTTAACGATCGTGCCCCATAAGTTAAATTTTTGATTACTTTATAATGAGGAAAAAGTAGTGCATCTTGAAAAACAGTACCAATTTGTCTTTTCTCTGGTGTGACAAAAATATGTTTTTCTGTATCGACTAAACTATCTTGTTTTAAATTGATATAACCGTTATCAGGTTTGATTAAACCATTAATAAGGTTGATAAGTGTTGATTTTCCCGAACCAGAAACCCCTAAAACAGCAGTCACACCTTGGCAGTTAATTTCATGTTTAAATTCGAAAACAAACGAGGCAAGTTTTTTGCTTACATTGATATTTAACATTATCGCTATCCTGTTAATTTCTTTTTATGCCAACGATTTAGCATCTCTGAAACGAATAAGGCAACTAAAGATAAAATGATCGAAACAATACAAAGTCGTAATGCTCCTGACTCGCCATCTGGGGTTTGTAATAAGGTGTACATTGCTAATGGAAGGGTGCGTGTTTCTCCTTGAATGTTTGATACAAAGGTAATTGTCGCGCCAAATTCACCCAAGCAACGAGCAAAACCGAGCACGACTCCCATTAAAATTCCAGGGAAAGCTAATGGTAGCGTGACAGTCATAAAGACTCGAAATGGTTTAGCACCTAAAGTTCGAGCTACATTTTCTAAACGTGAATCTATCGATTCAATTGCTAATCGAATCGATCGAACCATAAGCGGGAACGCAACCACAGCAGAAGCTAAAGCTGCACCTTGCCAATTGAAGCTAAAGCTTAAATGAAAATATTTATCTAACCATTCGCCAATAAAGCCATGGCGACCCATTGTTAAGAGTAGAAGATAGCCTAATACTACTGGAGGCAACACTAAAGGCAAATGGACAATGCTATCAAATAGTGATTTACCGATAAATTGACATCTTGCTAAAATCCAAGCTGTCAACACACCTATTGGAAGGCTAAAGACAATTGCTGCTCCTGCTATTTTCAAGCTTAACAGCAATGTTTGCCATTCATACTCAGTTAACATCATCTTGTTTAAATTCTATTCAGTTATAAAACCATATTTTTGGAAAATCTTTTTGGCAGTTTCAGAACTTAAATATTGATAAAATTCTTTTGCTTCAGGTTTAAGTAATGTGATCGGATATTCAATTGGCGTAAATGTCTCAGCGGGAAAACTACCAATAATTTTCACTTTATCACTTACTTTCGCATCAGTACTGTAAACAATACCTAATGCAGCTTCATTACGCTCAACTAACATTAATGCATCACGAACATTACTTGCTGGCGCCATTTGAGGCAATAATTTATCAAATACGCCTAAATTGGTTAAAGATTCCTTAGCATAAAGCCCTGCAGGTACATGGTCAGGATCACCAACAGCTAACCTTTCTCCTTTTGGTAAAATGGCTTGCCAATCAGTATTTGCATTAATTTCTACCTTTTCTAATTTAGATTGTTTTGGAGCAATCAATACTAATCCATTTTTTAACAAATTCTGTTTATCTGTTGCAACTTTGTGTTCAATAAGATAATTCATCCACTTTTGGTCAGCAGACATAAAAATATCAGCAGGTGCCCCTTGTTCAATTTGTTTGGCTAATACAGAAGATGAAGCAAATGAGAAAACAATTTCTGCATCTTTGTAAGAAGTTGCAATATCTTGCATTGCATTAGTAAGTGATGCTGCTGCAAATACCGTAATTTTTTGGGTGGCAGATGTTGTTAAACTGACGAGTAAAGTTACTATAAATAGTGATACACCAATGATTCTACGCATTTTATTCCTCACATTCGTTATATAATGAACTATATAGCGATGCTATCAAAATTTATTAATAAAGTACAATCAAACTTTAAGCAGTACACTATTTTTATTCTTTACGAATAAGGCTAAGGACATTTTTTGAAGGAAAAGAAAAAAACGTCTACAATAGATTTACTTTTTTATTGAAAGTAGCTTGTTTATTCAATTAAGGCATAAAGTAATGCTGTCACCAGAAATATTATTAACTTTAAACATAAATCAGCAATTATTTACTGATCCCAGACGAATTGCCTTATTAAAAGCAATTGAACTAACTGGCTCACTAACCCAAGCGGCTAAGAAAGTCGGTATTAGCTATAAAACTGCTTGGGATGCGATAAACGAAATCAATCAGTTATCACCAAAACCTTTTTTAATAACAGCAACGGGTGGTAAAAATGGCGGAGGCACAAAACTTAGCGCTTATGCGATAAGGTTTATTCAGCTTTATGATCTCTTAACTCAACTCCAATATAATGCTTTTAATATTCTAAATGACGACAATATTCCTCTTGATGATATATTAAAAATAACCGCTAAATTATCATTACAGACTAGCGCCCGTAATCAAATCTATGGCAATGTTTCGAGCATTGAAACTAACAATATAGCTGGGTTTGTAAAAGTAAAATTAAGTGATAACCAAACTGAATTAAAAGCTTATATAACTCAACAAAGTATTGCGCGTTTAAAATTGAATATTGATAAAACTGTTCTTTTATTGATTAAAGCACCTTTGATTGAATTGAATGATTTAAATGAAAATCAATTAAGAGTTAAAGTTGAAAAAATAGTAAGCGATGGTCAATTATCTGAGATCTCATTTTCATTACCTTCCGGTCTGATGCTTTATGCTAATAAATCAACCAGTGAAATTAATCATCTAAAATTAACCGAAGGCCAAAAAACTACCATATCCATCCATCCCCAGAACATCATTGTTGCCACATTAGTCTAGCAGTTTGAGGTATTTATGTTACAAATTGAAAATGCAGTATATAAAATAAGTGATTTCAACGTTTTTAAAATTGAATCATTGACTATCAATAGTGGTGACATTGTCGCTTTTGTAGGTCGAAATGGCTCGGGCAAGTCGGTATTGGCTAAAGCATTAGCTGGTAATCAACCGTTATTGTCGGGTAAAGTTATCAATCAATTTAAATCAATAGCGCATATCTCATTTGAGCAACTTCAAAAAATAATAGATGATGAATGGAAACGCAATAATACCGATATGCTTAGTGACAACGAAGATGATACTGGATTAACTACAGCAGAAATTATTCAAGAAGTTAATCAAGATGCCGAACTTTGCGAACATTTAGCCCGACAATTTGGTATTGAACATCTGTTAGATCGTCGCTTTAAATATCTCTCAACCGGTGAAACACGCAAAACATTGATATGTCGCACATTAATGAGCCGACCGGAACTGCTAATTTTAGATGAACCGTTTGATGGTTTAGATGTTGCATCTCGAGCAAACCTAGCTGAAAAACTTAAACAACTCTCTGAAAAAAATATTACGATTGTAATGGTGTTGAATCGTTTTAATGAAATCCCAATATTTGTAAAAAATATTGGAATACTTGCTAACTGCCAGCTATTGAAATTTGGATCCAAAGACACCATATTAAATGACGTAGCCATCAAGCAACTTGCGAATTTAGAACAGCTATCAAACTTTACTTTACCCGAACCGGATGAAACACCCATTCAACTACCCGATACATTAGACCGCATTATATTAAATAATGGTCATGTTCAATATGATGGAAAGGCAATTATTAATGGACTTAGTTGGTTGGTAAAAGCGAATGAAAATTGGCAGATCATTGGTCCAAATGGCGCAGGTAAATCGACATTATTAAGTCTAATAACTGGCGATCATCCTCAAGGTTATAGTAATGATTTGACGCTATTTGGGCGAAAACGAGGGTCTGGCGAAACAATATGGGATATTAAACGTCATATTGGTTATGTCAGTAGTAGTTTTCATCTTGACTATCGAGTTAGCTTGAGTGTGGAAAATGTATTGGTATCGGGGTACTTTGATTCAATTGGGGTCTACCAAGCGATTAGTGATAAACAAGCAAAGTTAGTTAAGCAATGGTTACAATTACTAGATTTGACTGATTTAGCCGATAAACCCTTTCAATCATTATCTTGGGGACAACAGCGATTAGTATTGATAGCGAGAGCTTTAGTGAAACATCCAACATTACTTATCTTAGATGAACCGCTACAAGGACTGGATCATCTAAATAGAGAACTAGTAAAAAATTGGATTGATAATTTAATTGGTAAAGGTCGTACACAATTATTGTTTGTTTCACATCATGCAGAAGATGCACCAAAATGCATCACTCATCGATTAACTTTTGTGCCAAATGATACTGTTGGCTATCAATATAAAATTGAGCGTATCAAATAATGGATTAGTTATAAACTATTAAAATGAGACTTAAAAATAGAAATAATCAATAAAAAAACTTTTTTTTAGTGGCGTTTTTTTAAGCTAAAAATTCAAAAAAGTCTATATTGATTATACTTAGCAAGTTATCCCCGTTGCCTGTGGATAAGTCTGTGAATAGTTAATTGAAAAGTGTGCTAACTTCAATGTCTATCAGGTTTTTATTTAATTTGATTACAACTTAGCCATGATTTTAATAATTATTATTAATCATAACGTTACGATAAATCAAGGTATAGTTTTAATAATGTCTTAACAAACTTTTAACTTAACTGAACAAAAAATATAACATTTTTAAAGGTCAAGTGTTTTTGGGGATAATTTTTATTAATAGGTGAAATTTTAGGTTGCGATGTAATGAGAAAATTTAAATTATGTTCTGATTTTAAACCAGCAGGTGATCAGCCGGTAGCAATTGATCGTATAAATCAAAATCTTGATGATGGAATTGCGCATCAAACATTATTAGGAGTAACAGGATCTGGTAAAACTTTTACCATGGCTAATGTTATTGCAAAGCATAATCGCCCAACAATTATTTTAGCGCCTAATAAGACTTTGGCTGCTCAACTATATGGTGAAATGAAAGCGTTCTTTCCGGATAATGCGGTGGAATATTTCGTCTCTTATTATGATTATTATCAGCCAGAATCTTATGTTCCGTCTACAGACACATTTATAGAGAAAGATGCATCGATTAACGAGCACATTGAACAAATGAGACTATCGGCAACCAAATCATTATTAGAACGCCGTGATGTTGTTATCGTTGCTTCGGTATCGGCTATTTATGGTTTAGGTGCACCTGAAACTTACATGTCAATGATATTACATTTGGCAAGAGGGACGATTACTGACCAACGCGCAGTATTAACGCGCTTAGCAGAATTACAATATACACGTAATGAAATTGGCTTTAGTCGCGGTACTTTTCGTGTTCGTGGCGATGTGATTGATATATTTCCAGCTGATTCAGATGAACATGCAGTGCGTGTTGAGCTTTTTGATGATGAAGTTGAAAGAATAGTCATATTTGATCCATTAACAGGTAATGCAATTAATGAAGTACCACGTATTACTATTTATCCAAAAACACACTATGTCACACCAAGAAACATCATGGATGACGCGATTGTTGAAATTAAGCAAGAGCTTCAAGAACGCCAAAGAGTATTGTTGGACAATAATCGTCTACTAGAAGAGCAACGATTAACTCAACGCACACTATTTGATATTGAGATGATGACAGAGCTTGGTTATTGTTCTGGGATAGAAAACTATTCTCGTTATTTAGCAGGACGAAATGCAGGCGATCCGCCAGCAACATTATTTGATTATTTACCGGCTGATGGCTTATTGTTTATTGATGAATCGCATGTAGCAATCCCACAATTGGGTGCAATGTATAATGGTGATAGATCGCGAAAACTTAATCTGGTTGAATACGGTTTTCGATTACCTTCGGCTTTAGATAATAGACCATTAAAATTTACAGAATTTGAAAATATCATGCCACAAACAATTTATGTTTCGGCAACACCTGCTAAATATGAAATTGAAAAATCAGCAGGTGAAATCATCGAACAAGTGGTAAGACCTACAGGATTATTAGATCCAATCATCGAAGTTAGGCCTGTGGCTACTCAAGTTGATGATCTTTTGTCTGAAATTAAATTACGCATAAACCAAGACGAACGCGTTCTTGTGACCACATTGACTAAGCGAATGGCTGAGAATTTGACAGACTATTTATCAGAACATAATGTCAATGTTAAATATTTGCATTCTGATATCAACACTGTTGAACGAATGGAAATTATTCGCGACTTGCGTTTAGGTAAGATTGATGTATTAGTTGGTATTAACTTACTTCGAGAAGGATTAGATATCCCAGAAGTATCATTAGTCGCAATTTTAGATGCTGACCGAGAAGGATTTCTACGTTCTGAAAGCTCATTAATTCAGACCGTGGGACGCGCAGCTCGAAATGTTAATGGTAAAGCAATATTATATGCTGATAAAATTACGCCAGCAATGCAACTCACTATTGATGAAACTGCAAGGCGTCGTAAAAAACAGGAAGATTTCAATCAGGAACATGGAATTACACCAAAATCAGTGCGTAAAGAAATCAAAGATATCTTAGATGCAGGTTTAAGCACTAAAAAATCAACGGCTAAAATTCAAGCATTTGAACAAGGTGGTCAGTATAATTATGTTTCAATAAAAGAAGTTCAGGCAAGAGTTAAAGAACTTGAAGCCATGATGTACGAAGCTGCTCAGAATCTTGAATTTGAAAAAGCAGGTGTATTACGTGATGAGATTAAAAAATTGCGTTCGGATTTTATAAAGGTATCTTAATAAATAGTCTTTAAGGAAAATATAATGACAATAACACGAATAGATCCTGCGGAAAGGTGGTCAGAAGCAGTAATTCATAACAATGTAATTTACTATACTAGTGTTCCAACTGATTTGAGTGATGATGCTTATATACAAACTAAAAGTGCATTAGCTGAAATAGATCACATCTTGGCTAGAGCAAATAGTGATAAAACTCGCATTCTTGATGCGACACTATTTTTAGTAAATAAAAACGATTTCTCTGCCATGAACAAAGCATGGGACGAATGGGTAGCAAAAGGAAAAGCGCCTGTTCGTTGTACCGTTCATGCAGGGTTAATGAAAAAAGAGTATTTAATTGAAATAAAAATTGTTGCGGCAGTGAGTCCGTAATATACAGATAATTATCCGTCATAATCTTGGCGGATATTCTCAATCTAATAATTTAACTTATTGATAATCAACCTTACTTCTTGCTAGCCCATTCATTTAATTTTAGTGTATACTTTGAACACTTAATATTTTATATCTTCCTATAAACGTTTATGCATACTCAACCTAAAATTGCCATTGTAATGGGCTCGAAAAGTGATTGGAGTACCATGCAACATGCTGCGGATATCTTAGATACTTTAACCATTGCTTATCATGTCGAAATTGTTTCTGCACACCGAACACCCGATAAATTGTTTGAATTTGCGCAAAATGCCAAATCACGAGGTTTTGATGTGATCATAGCTGGAGCAGGTGGGGCTGCGCATTTACCTGGTATGTTAGCGGCGAAAACACTAGTACCAGTGTTAGGTGTTCCAGTACAAAGTGCAGCGCTTAGTGGTATTGATAGCCTTTATTCTATCGTACAAATGCCTAAAGGTATTCCTGTTGGTACTTTAGCTATAGGTAAAGCTGGAGCGGCAAATGCAGCTTTATTAGCTGCACAAATTCTGGCATTGCATAACCCAGAGATCTATCTACGTTTATCAAATTGGCGATTGAGTCAAACTGATGAAGTTTTGAATAATCCTGATCCGAGAGTCGATATTTAATATGACAATGCAATCTGTTTGTGTTTTAGGAAATGGCCAGCTAGGACGAATGCTTAGACAAGCTGGTGAACCTTTAGGAATCCATGTCTATCCAGTTGGCTTGGATGTTGATCCTGCAACCATCCCTTACCAAAGTTCAGTCATTACTGCTGAAATTGAGCGTTGGCCCGAAACAACATTTACTCAACTCTTAGCGAGCCACCCCCACTTCATTAATCGAGATGTATTTCCAATAATAGCAGATCGTTTAAGTCAAAAGCAGTTACTTGATGAGCTTAACTTACCTACGGCTAAATGGTACCCGCTTAATAATGAAAATGATTGGCCGAATTTATTTAAAAATTTGGGTGATTTATTAATCGTAAAACGTCGAACAGGTGGCTATGATGGTCGAGGCCAATGGCGCATAACTGCTCACGATTCGATTCCAGACGATGTTTATCAACATGCTATTGTTGAACAAGCCATTCCTTTTGAAGAAGAGCTATCACTAGTTGGTGCCAGAAATGCCAAAGGTGAAACTGTCTTTTATCCATTAACAAATAATTTCCATCAAGATGGCATTTTAAAAATGAGTGTTGCCATTCCTAGTAAAAATAATACATTGCAGAATAAAGCTGAACAGATGCTTTCAAGCATCATGCATAAACTCAATTATGTAGGCGTTATGGCGATGGAATGTTTTGTTATTGGGGATAACTTACTAATTAATGAATTAGCGCCAAGAGTACATAATAGCGGGCATTGGACCCAAAATGGGGCATCTATTAGCCAATTCGAATTACACTTAAGGGCAATTTTAGGACTACCAATGCCTAAACCGGATGTTTTTTGCCCATCGGTCATGGTGAATTTGATTGGAACAGATTTTAATGTCAAATGGTTATCAGTTGATTTAGCGCATCTACACTGGTATGAAAAAGAAGTAAGAGAAGGGCGAAAAGTTGGACACATCAACCTAACTCATAACTATAGTCCAAAATTAATTGAAGCATTAAACCAATTATCCTTTTTATTACCAGCGAAATATAGTCAACCAATAGCGTGGGCAAAACAAAAATTATAGCTGATTAAATCAAGGGACTGCGATATGATCGACTTTAGTAAAAAAATTAATTATCAACGATATGCAAGTAAACCGCGTGAAGCATTTGATGATTACTCGGTTTTACGCTTTTTCGAAAGTGATCGTGGTCGCATCCTTAATTCTGCTGCCATTAGGCGTTTACAACAAAAAACACAAGTATTTCCATTAGAGCGTAATTCTGTCGTTCGAACACGCCTTACTCATTCAATGGAAGTACAACAAGTTGGTCGTTATATTGTAAAAGAGATTATTTATCGACTTAATAAATCTGGACAATTAAAAGCCTTTGGCCTTGAAAATTCAGTTATGTCAATTGAAAGCCTAGTTGAAATGGCATGTTTAATGCATGATATAGGTAATCCACCTTTTGGTCACTTTGGTGAAGCGGCAATCAATCATTGGTTTGGTATGCGTTTAGGTATAGATAAAACGTCATGCTACTCAGTGCTTAATATTCAGGATACTGATGATAAATCAACTCAATCATTAAAATTAAAAATACGCCAAGATCTCTCTAATTTTGAGGGTAATGCACAAGCGATTCGATTAGTTCATACGATTTTACGACTCAATTTAACTTACTCGCAAATTGCGTCAATTCTTAAATATTCGAAACCAGCTTATTGGTCTGATCCTATACCTGATGAATTTAATTACTTAATGAAAAAACCTGGGTATTATCTATCTGAAGAGTCTTTTATTAAAACACTTTCGGAACAACTTGATATCCAACCTTTCCATCGTTATCCGCTTACTTATATTATGGAAGCAGCAGATGATATTTCCTACTGTATCGCCGATCTTGAAGATGCTGTAGAAAAGAAAATTTTAACTGTTCAGCAGCTTTATCATTATTTAAAAGAAGCATGGGGACCCGTTAAAAAAGGTGATTTATTTGATGAAGTTGTGAATCGCCCTTATGAAAATTTGAAAAAGAATGAATTTGAAGCGATAGGTATCGACCAGTTTTTTATGTATCTGCGAGTAAATACCATTGGTCAACTCGTACCTCATGCAGCTGAACGATTTATCGAAAACATCGAAGCAATTTATCATGGTTCCTTTAATCATGCTCTACTTGAAGATCATGGTGCGGAATATAAATTACTTAGTATCTTCAAAACAGTTGGCTTTGAACACATCTTTAACCATGAAACGGTTGAAAATATCGAACTGCAAGGTTACCGAATCATTACTGGATTGCTAGAGATCTACAGCCCACTTTTAGCTATGCCTACTGATGATTTTATAAAATTAGTCAAAACAGGTAATCACAAAAAATATCCTATCGAAACTCGGTTGTATCACAAACTATCAGCAAAACATTGCGTAGCTTATCAACAAGCACTTGAGCAGATAGACAATCAACACTTTGATTGTTGGGAATTTTACTATCGTTGTCGCTTAATTCAAGATTATATCAGCGGTATGACTGACCATTTTGCTTATGATGAATATCGAAAATTAATGGTAACATTCTAATTTGGCACATTTAAAACAGCACCAAAAATAAGCACAAGCACCATATTAGTGCGACAATGAGGCTATTTTTAGCGTCAAAAACCCCGTTCCTCAACTTTTTTTAAATAGCAACTAATAACCTTTACTCATTTTAAGTATTTCACAATATTAATCACCCTCTTTTTAATTTTTGGCACGCCCTTTGCATTAACTTTAATAAGATTAATAGTTATAAGGAGTAATGGATGAAATTTGTCACTGTAGTTATTAAGCCTTTTAAATTAGAAGAGGTTAGGGAATCACTATCCAATATAGGTGTTACTGGTTTAACTGTTACTGAAGTTAAAGGTTTTGGCCGACAAAAAGGTCACGCCGAACTGTACCGAGGCGCTGAATACAATGTTAACTTTTTACCAAAAGTAAAAATAGAGTTAGCCATTAGCGATGAATTACTTGATGAAGTCATTAACACCATTACAAAAGCTGCGTATACCGGAAAAATAGGTGATGGCAAAATATTTGTTACGCCATTAGAACACGTAGTTCGAATTCGTACCGGCGAGACTGATGAGTCAGCACTATAACTATCAATAAGGATATCATTATGTTGAAGAAAATTATTCTCTCTTTAAGTTTAGTTTTAGCCAGTCCAGTCTTTGCCGACGAAGTGGAAATTGCGGATAAAGCCGATAATGGTTTTATGATGATTTGTACTGCATTAGTGTTATTTATGTCTGTGCCTGGTATAGCATTTTTTTATGGCGGATTATTACGATCTAAAAATGTGTTATCCATGTTATCGCAAGTCTTAGTCACCTTTTCTTTAATTGCTGTATTATGGATTACTTATGGGTATTCATTAGCATTTGGTGAAGGTAACTGGTTTTTCGGCAATTTTGAGCAATTCTTATTGGTTAATGTTGGTATTACTGATATTTCAGGTTCGATTTACGAACTAATTTGGATTGCATTCCAAGGTTCATTTGCTTGTATTACTTGTTGTTTAATCTTAGGTGCGTTTGCTGAAAGAGTCCGTTTTTCAGCTGTCCTTATCTTTATGGTGTTATGGTTTACTTTTTCCTATATTCCAATGGCTCATATGGTATGGGGTGGTGGTATCCTTGGTGATGAAGGTGCATTGGATTTCGCTGGCGGAACCGTTGTGCACATCAATGCAGCTGTTGCCGGTCTATTAGGTGCTTATATGCTTAAAAGCCGTATTGGCTATAACCGTGAACCATTAAAACCATTCAACCTACCTTATGTTTATTTAGGGGCCGCAATATTATATATTGGTTGGTTTGGATTCAATGCAGGATCATCAACACACGCTGACGAAATCGCTGGACTAGCCTTTATCAATACCGTAGCTGCAACAGCCGCAGCTGTACTCGCCTGGACCATTGCCGAATGGATACTACGTGGCAAACCATCATGTTTAGGCGCTGCATCGGGTGTAATAGCTGGATTAGTTGGTGTAACACCTGCTGCTGGCTTTGTTGGTGTTGGTGGAGCAATGTTAATTGGGCTTGCTTGTGGTTTTGCAGGAGTATGGGGCGTATCATCTTTAAAAAGAGTCTTAAAAGTAGATGATACTTGCGACGTATTTGGCGTTCATGGCGTGTGTGGTATTGTTGGCTGTATATTAACTGGAGTATTTACCTCCGAATCACTGGGTGGTATAGGCTTTGCCGAAGGCGTTACTATGGCTAGCCAAGTTGGCATACAATTAATGAGTGTGATTACCTGTGTAATTTGGACTGCAATTATTGCCTTCATTGCTTATAAAATCGCTGATATTACAGTTGGTTTACGTGTTTCAGAAGAATATGAACGTGAAGGACTTGATATTAATAGTCACGGAGAAAGCGCATTTAATAGTTAATATATAAAACTATAAATAAAAAAAATCTACAGTATGTTACTACTGTAGATTTTTAGCTTATTAATTATTGTTAAGTTTTTTTCTAGTCATCCCAAAGCATAATTGCATTATCTTCGGTTAAGACTAAAGGTGGAGCAAAAAGGTACTCTTTAAATTTAGTTGGTAATAGTTGAACATTATTTAAATTAAGTTGTATTTCTGGGTAAAATTTGGCAAATTCTTTTAAACGATCACTAAGTAATTCCATAACTTTATTGGACTCTTTGGCAATTAACATCTCTTCTTTTAACATGCCAATCTGTTTTTTATGGTGTTCTGATTCAAATATTTCAGGGAAAATAAATGAAAAACCTGATTTCTTATTAGTGTCATTATGATGTTCCCTGTATTCAGAATGGTGTAGCTTTAACTCCTTGATACGTAAACCAATAATTTCGTCGATGTGATCGGTATAATCATTTAATGTTGAATCTAAATAAGCTAAAGTTTTGTGTTCAGGAATAGCATCATTACTGTGCACTAAGGTAAATAATGGCTTTTTATATGTCTTCATTCTGTAACTTCCTTTTTAATTCAGGGTAAAAATAGAACAATAAATTTGATAATAAACACTCATTGCCAAGGTATATCTGTATATCTGTATAACTTTATGTTTATAAATAAAAATCAATTAAGATTTTTAAAATACTGCTATTTACTACTGACTATTAAAACTTGTGTTTTTTTTACAAAAAAGACCATACGATTACTATAAGCCTATCAGACTAATTACTAGCTTATTTAAACCGGCTATTTTTTCAGTACCCTCCATAATATTTTGAAAAAACTAATTAAAAAAATACCAATTATGATCTACAAATCAAAGATTAACTAAATAAACTCTATCTGGATTAAAATAAATAAGACTTCTTACAACTAAACATTTATCACTCAGTCAAGCTATTCATCTTGATAAAATATTTGTCTTAGAATATAGATTAGGGGGCATATTGATACCTCAATCCAATCATTGGTTGATATAAGTCCATTTAAGAAGTATCAAATCTTCTTGAAAATGTTTGCAATAAAAGGGATAAACTCAACTACTAATTTATCGTATATCGGACTTAAACTCTTTCGTTATTACTCTACTAGAAAATATTTTTAGAAAATAATTAACTCTTGGTGATGAAAAATATTTTTAAGATAAAAATATATTACTTTATATTGGGACGATCAATAAATTTTTAAATACCAAAAGATAATATTACTTCATTTCTACTTTATTTAACTAAATAAACTAAATAACAAAATGTATCAACCTCGGTAAAGACTTTATTTTAAAGATGTAAAAAATACCTTAAAAAACATAAACTATTTTATCAATAACATTACTGTTTTTCAGGTTATTAAATACTAGTATTTTTTTATATTTTTGTCCAGTATTTGATAAATGATATATTGTTAATTTAATTTAGCGAGATTATTTAAACATTTCATTATTTTAATGGGCAGAATAACGGTGAAAAATATTATTGGCATTCTGATTATTTTTTTTGCTCTTTTCACTCGAGCGATTTTGAGCTCAAAATTATTACAATATACTAATTGTTATCACGTCAAATATTCTTCAAGATAAAATAATGGGGATCAGGGTAACTTATTGTATCTCCACGATAGATAAAAACAGCCTATGCTTAACGTTATAATATTTGTGAGTAACAAAAGAATCCTGTAAAGAATATTTAGACTATTGGTTAAAAAGTTAAGTACAAGATCTGTTTGAAGATAATTAAGTGTGGATAACCACACTTAATTTATTGAATATTATTTCTTTAAATGTTTTAGATTTGGTAAGGCGATTGCAAACAAAATAATCACTACTCCAATCCATTGATTCAAATAGACCGATTCTTTTAAATAAAAATAAGAGCAGGTTACAGCTACAGGCAGTTCTGCAGCGGATAAAATCGCACTCAGCGAAATGCCGATTTTAGGCATACCGACTGAAAATAGAAAAGGGGGTAAGACCGTACCTAATAAGGCCAATAAAAATCCGAGTTGATAAATTTTATCGTCAATACTGAGTTCAAAGAAAAATAGTGGCGGAAAAATACAGAAAGTCACAATACAAGCACCGGTTATCATCAAGGCACTTTTCTCTAATTTTGGTAATTCATTGCCGATATTGCTACTAGTTGTAATAAAAAGCGAATACATAAGCGCTGCTAGAAAACCAAATAAACAACCTGTTAAATTTAATTCAATAGCTTGATTAAAAAGACCAGCAGCAAAACAACTACCAACAATTATGATAACGACTGTGACTAATTGAAGTGGTGAAGGTCTATTTTTAAAAATAACAAAATCAATAATGACACTAATCCATAAGTATTGCATAAGCAAAATAATCGCAATTGATGCTGGCACCAACTGTACACATTGATAATAGCAAATACCCACTAATCCGGGAAATATACCTACTGCACATACTTTCCATTTTGGGGTTAATGTTTTTTTATTTTTAATCTTTGGTTGTTTGAGCGTTTTTACAATCAGATGGATCCCCCATAATATCAACATACCTAAAAAACATTGAACACCAGTAACTTGTCCTAGGGTATAACCTGATTGATAAGCGGTTTTTACAATAGAAGAGAGAACGCCAAAACTACATGCACCTAAAAAAACTAATAAACCACCAAAAAATTTTTCTTTCATACTAAAATCTCATTACTTTTAAAACTATATTTATCGCCAATAATTGGCGCATAAAACAATCATAGCCGACAAGCTATATCTTGCGGCTTTATGTCACTATTTTTTACGGTATGGTAATACTCAAAAAAAACAGAGGATAAATAAGGGACGATGTATCCCTTATTTATATTGATAAGATGTTACTTCGCAGATTGTTTATAATTAAAGGTAAAATAAAAAACAAAACCTAAAATTAATGCGTAAGCCGCAAAAATTAACCATATTGAGTGCCAATCTTTTAATCCATCATGAGTATTGATATCAACGACAAAACCACTGATAAAAGAACCTATAATCGCACCAATACCATTAACCATCGTCATAAATAGCCCTTGGGCACTCGCACGTATATTAGAGTTAACTTCTTTCTCAATAAAGATAGAGCCTGAAATATTAAAGAAGTCAAAAGCACAACCATATACAATCATTGATAACATCAATAATACAAAACCAAATGGCGTTGGATCACCATAGGCAAAAAAGCCAAATCTAAGTGTCCAAGCGATTAAGCTGATTATTATGACTTTTTTGATTCCAAATTTCTTGAGAAAAAATGGGATCGTCAAAATGAAGGCAACTTCAGCCATTTGTGACACTGATAATAATATTGCTGGATGTTGTACAATCACGCTATCTTGAAATTCTGGGATTCTACCAAAATCTTTTAAAAATGCTCCACCGAAGGTGTTGGTGATTTGTAATATAGCCCCTAATAGCATCGAAAAGAGAAAAAATATCGACATTACTGGGTTTTTCAATAATACAAACGCATCTAAGCCAAGGCGTGAAATCCATGATTGTTGTTGATTAGCGATGACTTTAATATCAGGTAAAGTCGCACTGTAGATGACCAAAATCACAGACGCACCACAAGCAATATAGAGCTGTGCATTACTAATATCGAATTTTAGTAAACTGATTGTCCACATAGCAATAATAAAGCCTATTGTCCCAAAAACACGAATTTTTGGAAAAACGGTAACAGAGTCTAAATTGCTTTTATCTAAACAGTGATAACTAATTGAATTAGATAATGCAATTGTTGGCATAAAAGCCATTGCATTGATAAGCATCAACCAATAAAGTTGAATTGGTGTTGTTGCGGTTGCCGCATAAAATAGTGCAATAGCACAAACAGTATGGCAAAGCATAAATAAGTATTTTGGTGGAATAAATTTATCCGCAATTATTCCAATAATAAACGGCATAAATAATGCCGCAAAGCCTTTAGTGCTATAAACCAGACCGACTTCTGCACCAGAGAAATGCAACGTATTGATTAAATAAATACCAAAAGTTGTCAACCAGCTTCCCCAAATAAAATATTGAAAAAACATCATTACTTGTAATCTATGCTTCATGTTCATTATTTATATCCAAAATAAAGTGAACTGCTGATATGAAATTATACAAATTAAAAACGCGCAATTGTTTTAGTTATCAATTGTAAGAAAGTTGATTTAACGCGTTCAGCTGTTTCAATCACTTCTTCATGCCCTAAAGGTTGATCTAAAATGCCACAAGCCATATTAGTTAAACATGAAATACCGATAGTTTTAATGCCAGAGTGATGAGCAATAATTGCTTCAGGAACCGTAGACATACCAACCGCATCAGCACCAAGGGTACGGATCATTCTGATTTCTGCTGGGGTTTCATAAGTTGGGCCTGTCCACCAAGCATAAACACCTTGTTGTAATGTGATATTTAGTTCCTTGGCTACTTCGCTAACTGTTGCTCTTAATTGCTTATTATAAACTTCGCTTACATCCAAAAAGCGAACCCCTAATTCAGGATTATTTGGCCCCATTAATGGATTATTGGCTGTTAAGTTAATGTGATCAGTGATTATCATTAAATCCCCTGGCTTAAAGCTAGTATTGACTGCGCCACAAGCATTGGTAATGATTAGTTTTTCAACGCCTAGCATTTTCATTACACGCACAGGGAAGGTAACTTGATCTAATGAAAAACCTTCATAGTAATGAAAACGGCCTTTCATTGCGACAACAGTCTTATCACCGCATTTACCAATCACTAATTCATTTGCATGGCCAACAGCAGCAGATTTAGCAAAGTGAGGGATATTGTCATAAGGAATATGAATGGCATCTTCAAGAGTATCGGCAAAAGGACCTAAACCTGATCCAAGTATAATCCCGATTGTTGGTTTTTTGTCTGTGTGTTGTTGAATATAGTTAACTGCTTGTTGAATATCTGCTGTTTGATGCATAACACTATCCTTTCAAATTTTAGTAGCTACTTAATTGATAAAACTGTGTGATCAAAATCATAAATAGAAAAAGTTCACGTAATCTATAATAAAAACAAAGTCATTTTTATTTTTAGCGTATATTATGATGATCTTCGACCAATAAAGAAAGACGTGGAATGAGATATCTTCGTATAAAAAAGTTAATATATTGTTTTTATTGTGATAATTAATATCGATTAATTTTTAATTAATTTAAATAAAAACTGCATATTATTTGAGAATACGTTCTTTAGTAGAATAAATAACACCTTGAGTATCTCTAAAAAATCCAACTAATGTTAACTGACACTGTTTAGCTTGTTCAATCGCCATAGAAGTTGCTGCTGAAACGGCAAAGAGGATCTCGACTCCACAACGGGCTGTTTTTTGTACTATTTCATAACTTGCCCGACTTGAAACAAGAATTACCCCTTTTAAATTTTCATTATGTTTTCGTAGAAATGTGGCACGATAGCCTAATAGCTTATCTAAAGCGACATGCCTACCCACATCTTCAAATCCAACAATAAAATTACCGTTTAAATCTAACCATACCGCAGCATGGGTACAACCAGTTTGGCTGCCCACAGTTTGAACCTTCTTCAGATAATTAAGGGACTGTTCAAAATCAGAAAGATGAATTTTATCGTTCAAAGAAAGGGGGGGAATAAACTGGCAAACTTGCTCTATCTGTTCGGTACCACAAATTCCACAGCCACTTCTACCAGTTAAATTTCGACGTTTTTCTTTTAATTGCATAAAACGTCGTGAAGATAGCTCAATATGGACTTCAATGCCTTGCTTAGTATCGATGATCTCAATACCATAAATTTCATCAACAGACTCGATGATTTTTTCTGTTAATGAAAAGCCAATAGCAAAATAATTAAGATCTTTGGGTGTTGCCATCATTACCACGTGAGAAATACCGTTATAAATAAGCGCAACAGGTTTTTCAATTGCGACAGTATCTTCTTGCAATGGTTGTAATTGACCTTGTTTAAATTTATTCACATTACATTTTTCAATGCCTACTGTCATGGTATGTCTCATCATTATTAGCAATTTAATTCCAATTATAATAACTGAGGTTGATATCAATAAAAAGCCTGTCATTTAACTTATTACTTTTGTTAGTTTCTACCAATGATTAGTCGAACTATACTGCTTTTGTTGTGTTAAAATGAGTTATTCTAAAAAAATAGAAGCTAAAAAATTATGTCATTAAATGAGATTACGCATACTATTATGCAATTTATTGAGCATCATCAAATTTGGGCATTGCCAATTATTTTCATATTAGCGTTTGGCGAGTCATTAGCGATTATTTCATTGCTGGTACCTGCTACAGCAATTTTATTAGGTGCAGGAGCATTAGTGGGAACAGGGGTGATCTCATTTGTTCCTGTTTTGATATCGGCATCATTAGGTGCCATTGTAGGGGATTTTATCTCTTATTGGTTAGGTAAACATTATCACCAACAGGTAATCTCTTCATGGCCTTTAAATAAATACCCAAAAATGATATTTCGTGCTGAACAATTTTTCCAGAGATACGGTACTTTCGGCGTGTTTATTGGTCGATTCTTTGGACCATTGCGTGCAATCGTTCCATTAATTGCAGGAACAATGCATATGCCAGCAACAAAATTCAATATCGCCAATATTGCTTCAGCACCAATCTGGGCATTTGTTTTATTGGCACCCGGTGCATTTGGGGTGCCATGGTTAGAAACCTTGTTTGGTTAAATAGTACCAATTGTATAACTACGACGCCCACTTTTGCGACCAAGCGCTTCTAAATTGGTTTGTAAAGGTGGGAATGGCAATGTCAAATTATGTTGGCGATAAGCTTCAAGAATCAATTTCTGTATTGAGCTACGTAATTTCATACGATGTCCCATTTCAGCTGCAAAAACACGTAGCTCAAATAATTGAATACCTTCTTGAATATCCACTAAAAAAACTTGCGGTTCAGGATCGTTAAGAACAAATTCACACTCCTCTGAAACTTGTTGTAATAGCTTCATAACCAGTTCACTATCGGCATCAATCGTAGCGGGTATAGTTAACACAATACGAGTAATTGAGTCAGATAAAGACCAGTTGACCAATTGTTCAGTAATAAAAGCCTTATTTGGCATAACAATTTCTTTACGATCCCAATCAACAATCGTTATTGCACGAGTATTAATTTTGGTAATATTACCTGTTAAATCACGAATAGTTACGGTATCGCCAATTCTTACCGGTTTTTCAAACAGAATAATTAAGCCAGAAATAAAGTTAGCAAAAATCTCTTGTAAACCAAATCCTAAACCAACACCTAATGCCGCTATTAACCACTGAATCTTAGACCAATCAATCCCGATAAATGAAAAAGCAATCATACAACCAACCATCAAAATAATATATTTTGATACGGTTGAAATGGCATATCCAGTGCCGGGTGCGAGGTCTAAATGTTGTAAAATGCCTAACTCAAGCAGCGCAGGTAAGTTTTTTACTAACTGAACAGTAATGGTCATAACCAAGATCGCGATACAGACAGCACCTAGGGTAATATGTTGTTCAATTTCGTTGCCATTAATAATGGTACTTGTTCCCCATAGCTTGATATTATTCATAAAGGCAAAAGCGGAATGAAGTTCAGACCAAAGTAAAATCATACTAATTAAAGCAATTAGCATAATAATTGACCTGACTAGTTGTAATGATTGGGCACTGATCACATCTAAGTCGATAACAGGTTCATCCATATTATCATTTAATGGGGTGAGATCTTCTTCAATTCCTTTAGCGCGCTGCATACGTTCTAATCGACGTTGTTTTGTACGTTCAAATTCAATTCGTCGTTTTTGTATCCACATCCAACGGCGTATCATAAAATAGACCACTAACAAGCCAAACCAGATAATGACCGAAGCTTCTAATCGTCCTAATAACACTTCAGCTGTCGATAAATAACCTAAACAAGCAGCAATAATGGCTAACCATGGTGCACTCAACAACACAAACCACAGAATATGACTTAATAAATTATCGCCAGATCCTTTTTTATCGATATAAAGTGGAACTCCAGCGCGATGAATAGAATTAGTCATAAATACGAGTGCAAAACAGAGAATAATGAACGCAGTTCGACCGATAGTTGCTGCAAATTGACGATTGTTAAACTGATCAAAGCTCATTACTACCATTACTAAAGGGATAACCACCCAAACCGACAGTTGATAATATTTCATAGCTTGACGGACATTTTTCTTTGACCATCCAAAATGAGTAATAAATAGCCCATTTTGAGACGCAAAATGCGCGGTGATAATAAACACCCACAAAATTGGAGCAGCTGCATTAACGCCATAGCCTAGAGCAACGGCTACAGGATAATCCCAGTTAATTTGAAGAGCATAACCCAAAGCAGCCCATAAAATAGGAACCGGCAATGCCATAATTAATGACAAAACAATCACTTCCAAAGTAAGTGAATAACTATCTTGGGTGACTTTACCAACCCGAGCCGCCGATTTATTTAAGAAAGCGTTATATTTTCCTCGCATTTTGAAATGTACAAATACAAACAATAAAGATAATACTAGGAAAAACAGTGGTTTTGGCGCACTAAGCACTTCAACACCAGCATTATATAGTTGTGACAGCGTATCAATTTGAACGGTGACATAAACTACATCTCTGGCTAAATCAAGAATAAAACTTAATGAAACGGGATTGACGTCAGCAACCCAGAAAAAGTAACGGTGTGCAGCATCATTAACCTCATCGATAGCATTGGTTAGTTGCTTATTCGATATTTTTAATTTAGTTAGTTCAAGAATCGTGGTATCAGTACCCGAAATCAACGTTTTGATGAGCTCACTTTGTTCTCTTAATAAACGGCGATATTGACTAGCTGATTTTAGATTATTCAAATTACTTGGTAACGTAGGGTAACTATCTAGCCTAGCTAAGGTATTTGAATAATTGAGTTGCTGAACTTTGGCTTCTGCGATTTCAGCATCAAGGGGTTGTGATTTAGGTTTTTCAGGTAATCGTAATAATTGTTGGCGAAGGGTTTCACCTAATGCTGTTGAAAAACTTAACCATTCACCCTGTTCAGCAAGGGTTGCGAGCGTATTTTGAACATGGGAAATTTGGGTATTAATATTATTTTGTTCATTGATGATACTGGTTAAATGCGCTTTTTGATACTCCATATTCTGACGAAGATCTTCATTTTTTTCATTAAGCTTAGCAATAACTTCGGTAAGCTGATCTTCATTATCAATATTGGGTATTGATTCTTCAGCAAAAGCAAAGCAAGACAGAAGGAGTAATATTCCACCCAAAAAACCACGCATCAACATAAAGTTAGATCCTTTCAGCTAGTTTTTGACCTACACGAGTAACGTCACCAAGTTTAAGATGGCTGTCAAATTCAACAGCATTTGAAGCAAACAGCGTAATAACGGTTGAACCTAATTTAAAGCAACCCATATCTTCACCCTTCGCTAATTTAATCTGACCAGAATAAGTCCAACGTTTCATTATGCCGTCACGAGGAGGCGTAATAACGCCTTCCCAATTTAATTCAATACTTCCTACAATCGTTGCCCCAACCATAATTTGTGCCATTGGTCCAAATTCAGTTTCAAATAGACAAATTACACGTTCATTTCGAGCAAAAATATTAGGAATAGTTTCTGTTGTTGCTTTATTCACTGAAAATAGTGAGCCAGGAACATAAATCATCTCACGCAATATACCATCACAAGGCATATGAAAACGATGGTAGTTTTTAGGTGATAAGTAGGTAGTCGCAAAAGATCCATTTTTAAAAAACTTAATCATATCAGGATGACAAGCAAGCAGTGATTCTAAAGAATAAAAATGTCCTTTAGCTTGCAAAAGAAGATTATCTTGAATGTTACCAAATTGACTAATTACCCCGTCTGCTGGCATTACAATACTATTTGCCGAATCATCGATTGTTCGCGCATCTTCTTTTAGCTCACGAGCGAAAAAGTCATTGAACGTTATGTACTCTTTAGCATCAGTCAATTTAGCTTCACTTAAATCGATTTTATATAATTTACAAAAACCGATAATCATCCATGTAGTGACTTTTCCTAAACGTCTGTTAGCTAACCAACCAAATAGGGTAGTTAATAATTGTTTTGGAAGAAGATACTGAATAATTGCTTTTAACTGATTTAACATAGATAGCTCTCAAATTAATTTCGAAATAATGCATTATATCAATATTTATTCTGAAAGTATAAATAGCACAACTTAATTCATATTTTGTGGCAAAGATCACAAGCATTTTAAAAATTTTGCCAAACTTCACTAACAATGGCAGTCAATTAAAAGTGTCTATCAAAATAGTTCTCTAGACTATCCCCATTAGCAAAATTGAGGGTAGTTATAATGGCAGATAGATATATTGCTGCAATTGATTTAGGTGCATCTAGTGGCCGAGTTATGTTGTCGAGTTATCAATCTCAAAAAATTACATTAACAGAAATCCACCGATTCAGTAATGGGTATAAAAGTGATGGTAAAAATTTTTGTTGGGATTTGAACTATTTAGAACAAGAAATCTTAAATGGATTAAACAAAATTATTCAACAAGGAATCAAACTCGATAGTATTGGTATAGATACATGGGGCGTTGATTATGTATTGCTTGACAAGCAAGGCCAAATCGTCGGACCGACATACTCTTATCGTGATCATCGTACTGACAATATCATGTCAAAGGTACAAGATGAAATTGGAACAGAAAATATTTATCAAAAAACCGGAATTCAATTCTTAACCTTCAATACACTCTATCAACTCAAAGCTATGATGCTTGAATCACCATCTTGGCTGTCACAAGTATCTGATTTTATGATGATTCCTGATTACCTAATTTATCGATTGACCGGTGTTTTAAATCGTGAATATACCAATGCTACCACAACCCAACTTGTTAATGTTGCAACTCAAACTTGGGACAAAGATCTACTTGATTATCTAGGCATACCACGTAAATGGTTTGGTGATATTTGTATGCCCGGAAACCAAGTTGGATATTGGCAAAGTGCCAAGGGAGATCGTATTCCAGTAATTGCAATTGCAAGTCATGATACTGCCAGTGCTGTTATTGCTGCGCCATTAATGGACCAACATAGTGCTTATTTATGTTCAGGTACTTGGTCACTTATGGGATTGGAATCTAAACAACCTTTCACAGGAAAAGAAGCGTTAAAAGCGAATATTACCAATGAAGGTGGTGTTGATGGTAATTATCGAGTGTTAAAAAACATCATGGGATTATGGTTATTCCAACGCGTTTGTTCTGAACACGAAGTCAAAGATATCAATCAATTAATCACATTGGCAAAACAAGAGCAACCTTTTGCTTTTCTCATTAATCCTAATGATCCAAGGTTTCTAAATCCTGATGATATGACAGAAACCATCAAACAGGTATGTTTAGAAAACATTGGTCAGGCGCCTAAAAATCTCCCTCAATTGGTGAGATGTATTTTTGACAGCCTAGCACATCTATATCGAGATGTATTAAACGAATTATCGATGCTAAGTGGTAAACCAATTAACACATTACATATTGTCGGTGGTGGTTGCCAAAATGCTTTTTTAAACCAGTTATGTGCTGACTTATGCAATGTCAATGTTACCGCAGGTCCCATTGAATCATCAGCCTTAGGCAATGTGGGTTACCAGTTAATTTCATTAGGTGAAATTGCTGATGTTAACGCATTAAGACAACTCATTTCACAGAATTTTGACACTAAATATTATCAACCCAAAAGTAATTAACCAATTATAGAAAAATTTTATATTTATTAAGGAGTATTTCATGAGCGCAATTGAAAATGCCTATCAGATCGCTAAAGCAAGATTTGCTGAAATCGGTGTGGATACAGATGCTGCTATAGCAGCAATGGCAAAATTACCGATTTCTGTACATTGCTGGCAAGGCGATGATGTTGCTGGTTTTGAAAAGCAAGAAGGTGAATTAACTGGTGGTATACAAGCGACAGGTAATTATCCGGGGAAAGCTCGTAATGCAGATGAATTAAGATCAGATTTAGATAAAGCCTTTAGCCTTATACCAGGACCAAAACGATTAAATCTACATGCTTCTTATTTAGAATCAGATCAAAAAGTCGATCGTAATGAAGTCAAACCAGAACACTTTGCCAATTGGGTCAAATGGGCTAAAAAACATCAGATTGGTCTAGATTTCAATCCAACATATTTTTCACACCCTTTGAGTAACGAAGGCACTCTTACTCATGTTAATCCAGAAATTCGTCAATTCTGGATAGATCACGGAAAAGCTTGTCGTAAGGTATCAGAATATTTTGGTAAAGAATTAGGTACACCATCAGTCATGAATATCTGGCTACCAGATGGAATGAAAGACATTACTGTCGATAAATTTGCACCAAGACAACATTTAGTTGAATCATTGGATGAAATTATTCGAGAAAAGATTGATCAAAAATATCACATTGATGCAGTCGAAAGTAAATTATTTGGTATTGGTCTTGAATCTTATACTGCTGGATCAAATGAATTCTATCTCGCTTATGCTACATCACGTAAAACTGCACTATGTTTAGATGCTGGACATTTCCATCCAACTGAAGTCATTTCAGACAAAATTTCTGCCGTAATGCCTTTTGTTGAACATCTCTTACTACATGTTAGCCGTCCAGTGCGTTGGGATAGTGATCACGTAGTGCTCTTTGATGATGAAACTCAAAATATCGCGAGTGAAATCATTCGAAACAAACTATTTGACCGAGTACATATTGGTTTAGATTTCTTTGATGCCTCTATAAACCGTATTGCCGCTTGGGTAATTGGCACGCGAAACATGAAAAAATGCTTGTTAAAAGCACTATTAGAACCTACCGAACAATTAAAAAAATATGAACACGATCGTGACTTTACTTCACGACTAGCATTACTCGAAGAACAAAAATCATTACCTTGGCAAGCAGTTTGGGATCAGTACTGTTTATTGAATGACGTACCAGTTGGTAGCCGATGGTTAGATGAAGTTCGTCAATATGAAACAACAGTTTTAACTAAACGATCATAAGGAAAACAAAATGCAACAGATTCTTTCTTCTTGGTTTGTAAAAGGGATGATCAAAGCCACTTACGATATGTGGTTAAAAGGATGGGATGAGCGTAATGGTGGTAATGTCAGCTTAAGATTACTTGAAAGTGATGTGGTCTCTTTTCAAAGTGACTTTTATAAAAATCCCCGTCACGTATCGTTAACACAAGATGTGACTAAACTTGCTAACCAGTACTTTATTGTCACAGGATCAGGTAAGTTTTTCCGCAATGTCATTTTAGATCCTGCTGATACGTTAGCCATTGTCAAAATTGATGAACAAGGCAAGGGTTATTACATCATGTGGGGATTAATAAATGGTGGATTACCGACTTCTGAACTCGCTGCTCATCTGCAATCACATATTGTAAGAATCGAACAAAGCCAAGGAAAAGACCGCGTGATCATGCACTGTCATGCGACCAATTTAATTGCATTAACTTATGTCCTAGAACTTGATACTGCGGTAATAACGCGATTGTTGTGGGAAATGAGTACCGAATGTTTAGTTGTATTTCCAGATGGTGTTGGTGTCGTTCCTTGGATGGTTCCAGGAAAAGACGAAATTGGTTATGCCACTGCAAAACAGATGGCAAAACATAGTTTAGTGTTATGGGCTTTCCATGGTGTATTTGGAACAGGACCAACGTTAGATGAAGCTTTCGGCTTGATTGATACAGCTGAAAAATCAGCAGAAGTTCTTGTAAAAGTCCTATCAATGGGAGGAAAACGTCAAACCATATCCACGGAAGAGTTCAGATTATTAGCTGAGCGTTTTGATGTGAACCCAATGGAAGAAGCATTAAAACAGTAAAAGCTACTAATAAAAAATATCAAATTATATTTCAAAAATATAAGGATAAATATATGGGTAGTTCAATTATTTTAGGCATATTTTGGCACTTTGTTGGTGCCGCTTCTGCCGCGTGTTTTTACGCACCACTTAAAAAAGTAAAAAATTGGTCATGGGAAACCATGTGGTCAATAGCCGGACTATTTTCATGGATCATATTGCCATGGTCAATTAGTTACTTCTTATTGCCTGACTTTTGGTCTTATTACGGATCGTTTAGTTCAGATATATTAATTCCAGTTTTCTTATTTGGCGCCATGTGGGGAGTAGGTAACATTGGTTACGGACTAACAATGCGTTATTTAGGCATGTCGATGGGCATAGGTATTGCGATTGGCATAACCTTAATCGTTGGTACGCTAATGACGCCAATACTACAAGGTAAATTTGGTGAATTATTGGCTTCAACTGGCGGAAAAATGACATTATTAGGTGTCGTTGTTGCTGTTATTGGTGTCGCTATCGTAACTTATGCGGGTTTATTGAAAGAAAAAACACTCGGAGTACAAGTTGAAGATTTTAATTTAAAGAAAGGACTTCTTCTTGCCATCATGTGTGGTATCTTCTCTGCTGGTATGTCATTTGCCATGAGTGCAGCAGTACCAATGCACGAAAAAGCTGCCGAACTTGGCGTAGACCATCTATACGTAGCTCTCCCAAGCTATGTCATTATTATGGGTGGTGGTGCAATTATTAATCTAGGTTTCTGTATTAGTCGACTCTGCGCTAAAAAAGAACTTTCATTTAAAAAAGATATCTCAGTTGCCAAATCCCTACTTATTAGCAACATACTATTTGCCATTTTAGGTGGCGCAATGTGGTATTTCCAATTCTTCTTCTATGCTTGGGGTCATGCAAATATTCCAACTGAATATGGTTTCATGAGTTGGATGTTACATATGAGTTTCTATGTACTTTGTGGTGGTATTGTTGGATTAGCACTAAAAGAGTGGTTTGGTACTGGCAAAAAACCAGTACGAATACTTTGTATTGGCTGCTTAGTTATCATTGTTGCAGCGAACATTGTTGGTTTAGGCATGACGAATTAAAAGGAAAACATTATGGCTTATAGAATGATTCTAAATGAAACATCTTACTTTGGCGCTGGTTCAATCAGCCACATCGTAGATGAAGTAAAAAAACGGGGTTTTAAAAAAGCATTAGTGGTTACTGACAAAGATTTAATTAAATTCAAAGTAGCAACTAAAGTAACAAAACTATTAGATGACAATGGCTTTGCTTATCAAATATTTGATGAAGTCATGCCAAATCCAACTATTGGTATTGTTCAAAAAGGGGTTGAAGTCTTCAAACAATCGGGTGCCGACTACCTAATTGCAATTGGTGGTGGCTCACCACAAGATACCGCAAAAGCGATCGGTATTATTATCAACAATCCAGAATTTTCTGATGTTCGTAGTCTTGAAGGGGTAGCGCCAACGAAAAAACCAGCAGTACCCACAATCGCTATTCCTACAACAGCAGGTACAGCAGCTGAAGTGACCATTAACTACGTCATTACCGATGAAGAGAAAAAACGTAAATTTGTTTGCGTTGACCCTCACGATATTCCCGTTGTCGCAATCATAGATTCCGATATGATGACAAGTATGCCAGCGAGTTTAAAAGCAGCAACAGGTGTTGATGCCTTAACTCACGCCATTGAAGGTTATATAACCAAAGGCGCTTGGGAACTATCAGACATGTTCCATCTTAAAGCAATAGAAGTCATATCTCGTTCATTACGTGACTCAGTAAAAGGGATTGCAAAAGGTTCTCAAGACATGGCATTAGGCCAATATATTGCTGGCATGGGCTTTTCAAATGTGGGATTAGGTTTAGTTCACGGAATGGCTCACCCACTTGGAGCATTTTATGGAACTCCTCACGGTGTAGCTAATGCGGTACTTTTACCTCATATCATGGCTTACAATGCCGAATTTACTGGTGAAAAATATCGTGATATTGCTAAAGCGATGGGAGTGGCTAAAACAGAACAAATGACGATCGAACAAGCAAGAAAAGCTGCTGTCGATGCTGTTAAACAACTTAACGTAGATGTTGGTATCCCTCCTACATTAAAAGATATTGGCGTAAAACTTGAGGATATCCCTGCGTTAGCTCAAGCTGCTTTTGATGATGTTTGTACCGGAGGCAATCCGCGTGACACTAACGTAAAAGAAATTGAGCAACTATATCATTCTATTTACCAATAAAAAATTGAATGTACACGTGATAATTAAATAGGTTAAATGCAAATTTAACCTAATTCATTAAAAAGGAGCTATTATGATAAGAAAAGCAAGCATAATGCAGGTCCATCCTGACAAACATGCTGAATATAAAAAACGGCATGACGAAATCTTTCCCGAGCTGGTAAAAGAACTAAAAGCCCATGGCGCTCACAATTACTCAATATTTTTAGACAGCAAAAGAAATCTACTTTTTGCTTATGTTGAAATCGAATCAGAAGAGCGATGGGATGCAGTAGCTAAAACAGCAGCTTGTCAAAAATGGTGGGCGTTTATGAAAGATATCATGCCAAGCAACCCAGACAACAGCCCAATTAGTGAATCATTAGCAGAAGTCTTTTATTTAGAATAAAACATTACTCTCTTTTAAAGCCTAAAAGAGAGTAAATTGAATATATTTTTAATCTACCTTCACCTAGCACTTCTTATCATTAAATTTAGCCCGGTACTCTGAAGGCGTTTGATTGGTTTGCTTTTTAAACACTGAGGAAAAATAGTTACTATCATCGTAACCACACTCAGCAGCAATCATACTAATCGAATAGTTAGTATTACGAAGTAAAGACATGGCATCACATAATCGCCTTTTTTGTAAATAACCACTAATGGTCATCCCTGTTTGGCTTTTAAATAAACGACTAAGTGAACGGCTTGCAATATGATTTTCCTTGCAAAAAACATCAACATTAAATGGTGTTGCAATACTGTTATGGAGCGCGGTAAACAATAAATCCAACTGATGAGTAGCAGTCGGCTCCGTTACCTTTGGTGCTTGTTTTATCCGGTCTAACAAAATAACTAATTGCAGAAAAAGTGCCTCAGATAAATGTACGGAGGCTAAATTATTTTTCTTTGATTCGATAGCTAATTTTTCGATAAGAGGAGATAAAAGTTTAAGGTATGAAGGTTGAATTCGCCAAGAACGCTCATTATGTTTGGCTGTCACTTTAGGTAAATAAGACTCGATAGTCGATAATAAAAAAAGTGACTCTCTCAAATATAAAATATTATCCAATTTGAGATCATTAACTGACTCATAACCATGCACATCTTTGGGATTAATATATAAAATATCGCCACTGGTAATTGGATAAATATAATCATTCCAATAATGCAAACCATTACCTGAACAAACAATCACAATTTCATAAAAATCGTGATCATGTAAAGGAAAAGGGTGTTGATGATCACGTTTTTCGACAGTAACAGTATTCATCTTTGAAATAAAATAATCTTGTTTATATAAACGCAAACATCTTTCCATAAACTGTTCCTGACTTACTAGTAAAACAACTAATGATAACCTTTATCTGGGTTATTACGTAATGCTTGTGGCGAAAACGTAAATTCTTGTTTAAAACAGGTAGAAAAATAAGCACTATCATTAAAACCACATTCTTGCGCAATGGTTGTAATAGATTTATTGCTATAAATTAACTGAGTATAAGCATTAGCTAACCGCAACTTTATTAAATATTTTTGAGGCGTGATGCCAATCTCATTTTTCATCTTCCTATGAAAAGAGCGCAATGACAATGAAAATTGTGCCGTTAACTGTTCCCAATCAATTTGCTCCTTAAAATTGATCTGTAACCAACGCAACAACTGCTTAACGCGATTATCAGATGATCCAGAACCTTCATTGACATAAAAATTCTTATTAAAAATAAGTAGTAATTGTAAAAATAAACTTTCCTGTACAGCACTTGATTGATTTTGCGTCAATTGCTTAATAATCGATTGAATATTTTCATCAGATTTTTTATCAAAAAAGTAATGAGAATGAATCGGATCAGGATTTGGAATTAACTGATTTATCCCATTAATAAAATGAAAATTCTCAGGATCTCTAAATAAAATATTGGTCAAATGTAGATTATTAACGTTCTCATACAAATGGCAGTCCGAAGCCTTAATATAAAACATCATACCTGGATATAAATCAAATAGTCGCCCATTTAAAATATGTTTTCCATACCCACTTGTCACAATAACGATTTCATTAAAATTATGCGTATGTTCAGGGTAGACGGGTTGAGGCGCCCGAGGCTCAACGGTGATATTTTGATCGCTAGACGAAAAAAAATCTTTATCAAGTAACATCTCAATCATTTTGAACCTCACTCCTTATAAAAACCTACAACCACATTCTAAAAAGTAAATCGAAATCTCACCTTTAAAATTTGGACAGCTAATATAATATTTTGGCAATAAATTATAGCTATACAGGAATTTTTATTAAAAATGTGCGAAGCTTCACATTTTTTCAAACTACTTTGTTTAAAAAATGAGTGATATAAACAGCTTAATTTTTTTTAAATTTTCATCTTGTTGGAAGTTATTATTTGTGATATTTTTTGCGCACTTAAATTGATTTATGTCAAAAATTGAAGATACTCATATGGAAATCTTAATTGTAATTTTGATTCTTTTAGCGTCACTACTTGTACGATACAATAGAGTGATTACGATTCTCATTAAAACTTTAAAACACAAACCTTTTCCCCAAAATTCTCAAAAAACTGAACAACTGACAGTTGACCAGCAAAATGCATTATCAGCTGGACTTATTATTTCAGAGCAACATATGTTTTGTTGGGATAGCTTAGAAAGCGATGCCCGAAACTCTGGTAAAAAAGAACAGCGATATCGCTTAAGTACAGCTTGGGATGTAACTTCTCCACAAAGTGCTACTGAATGTTTATCCTCTTTTGGATCAGTTCACAAACTCATCGATGTCGCGATTGAAATTTATCTAAACGTTCCTAAAGAGCAGTGGCAAAGTTGTATTGATGACCAAGTTCCAGAAGATTACCGTGATATTATTACAATCTATTGCTCAAGATTAGATCAAGTATCTTCAATGTTAATTGAAAACAAAGTCGCTGAAGACCAAGACGAATTGCGTCAAATTCTACTACGAGGTTCAATTGCATGGGATTTAGGACGCCTAGTTTATATTGCCAGAGCAAGCTATATAGCGGGCTATATTAGCAAAGATCAAGCATGGCAATCGATTAACTCAGTTTTACCAACGGTTAAAGAAAATTTTGTCAATTGGAAAGAATTTGGTCAAAGTTATATGCTAGGTCGTGCTGTGTATCAGCCTGATGATGCATCGCTTCCTGGTCTATTTGATATCTACACTCAAAGCACCACTTCCGAAGAGAGCCCATGGCTCAAATATCCGTTAAATAATTAATTTAATGCTTGTGACAGTGTAAACTGTCACAAGTACTTAAATACTTAATCGTCATTTAAAACCCAACCATATTAAAATTTAGTTAAATTTTCGCTCTTCAGATGGCGTGATACCAAACGTTTTTTTATACAGTGTAGTAAAATGAGTACTATTAACAAAACCACAAAGTAATGATATTTCGGTAATAGTCATATCACTTTCTCTAATCTTTAATCTTGCTGACATTAACCGTAATCGTCTGATGTAATTTTCAGGAGTTAGGCCGGTTGCTTGTTTAATATGCCTAAACATTGTACGTGTTGTTAAATGAAACGTTTGCGCTATATTGTTCCAATCATATTCATCAAAGCAATTTTCTTGAAGATGGTTAAGCAAAAGATGGAGTTTATAGCGGGTATTATTTTGTTGTGACTGACGTTGATATTGCTTAATGATAACAAGCAATTTAAAAAACAGATACTCACGATGCTCAATTGAATTATTTAAATTAAATAACTGATCAATAACAGAATTACACTCTTTACGAATATTAGGCGCTAACCAAATATAAGAACTTAAATCACTTGCGGAGATAGGCCTTAATAGCTCCTCCATATTCTTCAAAAAAGTAAAATTCTGATTGGGATTAATCAAGATATTAGTTAGCTTTAGCGTTCCGAGATCATCATAAAAATGGTAATCATGCCCTCTAACTAAAAAAACATCACCTTGTTGAATAAATAACGGCTTACCATTAATAACATGTAAACCATGACCGTGCTCAACAATCACTAACTCGTCGAACTCATGATTATGCTCGCAACCGTTGTCCTCAGGGTCACTCTTATAAAGGGCTAATTTATCTGATTTATGATTAAAATAAGTGTCAATTTTTAAAGTATACATATTGATTATATCCTTACAACGGTAACTTATTATCAAGGTATCCCGTTAAATAAAAGACAATTTTTATCCGTCATATAAATACAATAAAGTAATTAAACATGAGATAAAAAATAATATTCTTAAAAATGTGAACTTGCTCGGTATAAGCTTTTTAATATTGCCATTTATAAACGCAATCTGGCAGTATCTTAGTGGCTAGCTTTTGTTTTGCATAGCTATACTCCTAAATGTTTTCTATAGGAGAAGAATATGGCACAAGCAATTCAAAAAAATATTGATGCAGTTATGGTAAAAGATAATGCATTTATTCTGAAAGCAAAGCAATTACAACCAAAGATTTATCAAAAAAAGATCTCACCCCAAAAGATTATTTCGCTCATCAATGATCCAAGTGCTATTCATCATTGGTCATCAAAAATAGTGAGTGATGCAAATGATTATCTCAATCAGAGTTTTCATTCAGGTGATAGTTTTATAATTGATTTTGGTCAACACAATGTTGGTTACCTCTCTTTCTTGTGCGAATCTACTGGTAGCCCTCCTGATGCGCCTGCGCATATAAAATTAACATTTGGTGAAACACTGTGTGAAATTGCTGAACCATTCAGTCAATATCAAGGTTGGCTCAGCAAAAGCTGGTTACAACAGCATGATGAATACATTGATATTTTACCCGCTAAAATCAACTTATCTCGACGCTACTGTTTTCGATACTTAAAAATAGATGTTGTCTCACTATCGCCTAAATACCAAATTTTATTTAAAGATATAACTTTTAACACAGTCAGTTCAGCACCAGAACACTGTCTTAGCTATCAATCATCAGATCCGCTATTAGCGAAGATAGATCAAGTCTCCATTCACACGCTTCGAAATTGTATGCAAGACGTATTCGAGGATGGACCGAAAAGAGATAGAAGACTGTGGTTAGGCGATTTACGCTTACAAGCCCTAGTGAACAACGTCACTTTTCAACAGCACGATTTAGTCCGCAGATGCTTATACCTCTTTGCTAGCCATCGTCGGGAAGATGGTCTGGTTTCCTCTAATGTCTTTGTTAAACCTGACATTATTGCTGACGATACGTTCTTATTTGATTACTCACTTCTTTTTGTCGATGTCCTTTACGACTACTTTAATCAAACTAATGATCGACAAACGGTTAAAGAGCTATGGCCGATCGCGTTACAGCAAATTGAAATAAATCTAAAACGTTGTGACGCGCAAGGATTAGTTCAAGATAGTGATGATTGGTGGTCATTTATTGATTGGCACGAAAAACTCAATAAACAAGGCGCTTCTCAAGGTGTTTTAATTTACTGTTTAGACAAAGCATGTCGACTTTCCCAACATTTTCAACCTGATATAACTCAGGCGCTTAACCAAAAATTAGATTTGGTTAAAAAAGCAGCACAAACATTATGGGACGAGCAAGCCGGTTTTTACACCAGCGGCGAACAAAAACAAATTAGTTTCGCCACACAAATTTGGATGGTTTTAGCTGATGTAGGCGATTTAGCTCATCAACAAAAATTATTAACGCAATTAATAACAACTCCACCAGAAATCGGCATGAACACGCCTTACTTACGACATCACTACATCTTAGCCTTGTTCAAAACAGGCATGAAACAACAAGCCATTGATGAGATTAAAGCATATTGGGGAAAAATGGTCGAATTTGGGGCAGACACATTTTGGGAATTGTTTGATCCAAACGACCTTAATTATTCACCGTATGGTAGCAAAATCATCAATAGCTACTGTCATGCTTGGAGTTGCACACCGGCTTGGTTTATTCGACAAAATAAACTTTAACTAAAAATTTATAAGGAATAAAAAAATGGTCAATTCATTATTTTCTCTTTGGCGGCAACGCATAGGTTATGGGATTGCTGACTTATCTTGTAATTTAGTATGGCAATTAATCTCATTATATCTTATGTATTTTTATACGGACGTAATGGCACTACCCGCTTATTATGTCGGTCTAATGTTTTTAGTTACCCGGCTGGTTGATGGTGTTGCTGATGTCTTAATGGGCTTAGTTATCGATAATACATCCACACGTTGGGGACGTTGTCGTCCATGGCTATTAATCGGCGCAATACCGTTTGGCATATTGTGTATTTTAGTTTTCTATGTGCCTGATTTTGGAACGACAGGTAAACTAATCTATGCCTTTATCACCTATCTTTGCCTCTCTTTTATCTATACCTTGGTCAACATACCATTTAGTGCAATGTTGCCATTTTTAACTGCGGATTCATTAGAAAGAACAACCTTATCTTCAGTAAGAATTTTATTAGGTTCCTTAGGTTCAACGATTGTTGCAGTGGCAACATTACCGCTAGTTGCGACATTGGGAAATGGTGATCAAACACATGGCTTTTTATATACCGCTATTGTTTTTGGGATTATTGCGACTTTCTTTCTGATAGTCAGTTTTAAAAATGTTGAGGAAAAAATCACTATACAACAAGAGCGAATGACCTTAACTAGAGCCTGGAAAGGTTTAAAAGACAACAACCCATGGAAAATCTTTGCAACTAACATCTTTCTTATGTGGGGCGCATTCTTTTTACAAACTGGCTCCTTAGTCTATTTCTTCAACTATTACGTACAAAGCGAAAACCTTACCGCAATAATTGCGGGAATATCAACTTTCGTCCCCTTAATTGGCACACTTACCGTACCATTCTTAGCCAATCAGATGAAAAAACGACATGTCTATCTATTTTCAAGCGCTATCAACTTAATTGGTATGGGAATAATGATGTTATCGGGCGTGAATCATCTTGGTCTTATCATCGGCGCGGTTATCTTATCACTCGGTGCTGGGCAACGCCTTGCTATCTATTTTTCAATGCAGGCTGACCCGGTTGATTATGGTGTATGGAAAACCGGTATTAATACAGCCGGAATTTTGACATCAATCAATGGATTCTTTGGCAAAGTGGCGATGGCTGGCGCTGGTGCTATTACCGGTTTTTTACTCTCATCTGGTGGATATGTTGCCAATGCAGTTCAAGAACCAAGTGCGCTTTTTGCAATCAAACTCTGTTACTTATATTTACCTGCCATTTTAATTATTGCCTCGATGATTTGGATAGCTAAGTTCTACAAACTTGATGACAGTTATACTTCAATTCGAGCTGAATTAGATGCCAGAAATCTTAATGATGAACAAAAAGTTTAATCAATTTACATTAAAAGGAAATAACGATGAAATTAAAAATAATAGCTGGAGTCTGCTGTTTCTATTCTATATCCGCATTAGCATCCATTGAATGGCAGACCGAACAAGGAACACTTAAACTTTATGGCGATGTCGAATTTAATATTGATGCTGCAAGCAAAAAAAAGCAGTTAACCTCACTTAGAACATCGGCAAACAAAGACTTTGATGCTAATGACACAGATCAGTGGGATATAAATGGCCGTATTTTATTCGGCTTGGATGGGAAAAGAGAATTAGCGAATCAGAACTATGCAGGATTCTCGGTGCAACCGCTTGCTGACATGGGAGGTAAAGTTAACCTAGATGATGCTAGTTTCTATTTTGGTAAAAAAGATGACTGGCGCCTACGAATTGGTCGCTATGAAGCTTACGACATGTTCCCACTTGGGCAAGATACCTTCATAGAATATTCTGGCAATACTGCCAACGATTTATATAGTGATGGTTTTGGTTACATCTATATGATGAAAGAGGGTAGAGGGCGTAGCAGTAACGGCGGTGCAATCGAATTAACCAAAGAGTTGGGTGATTTGAACTTGCAAGTTAATGCAATGGTAAAAGATGGTACCTCCTTATTTGACCATAGCCGTTATCATGGATATAAATTGCAAAAAGATAAAAACGTCGTTTACTTACGTCCCATCATATCCTACCGAAATAATGATATATCAGCAGCCCTAGCAATGGAGCGTAATGTTGTTAATAACGCTTATGGTTATCATGATATAAACGGCAAATGGCATGATCAGTCAAAACGTAATGGGTATGGCTTAACGATGAGTTGGAATAGTGCAGGTGATTTTGATAAATCTTCTGAGGGATTACTGCTCAATAGCAGCATCTCCTATTTAGATGCCGAACAAGAAAAAGATTTTACCGCGGGTATCAATGGTATTTGGAAAGGTATTGGTCTTGGTTACATCTATGCTGCCAATGATATAAAAGCATTTAATACAAATTATCGAGGTGATGGTGAAATTTATGCTAAAGGCAAATATAAATTACATACTGTCAATGCCTCATACTTAATTTCAAATGTGATGGATATGGATAACTTCAATATCTATTTAGGGACTTACTTATCTAGATTAGAGCGCGATGAAAAACAAGGAGGAGGTAACGATAATCGTTATGGCGCAAGGGTCCGTTTTAAATATTTCTTTTAAATAAGACTAATTAACATTCACCCCAAGTAAAAATAATACGCACTTTACTTGGGGAATTCTAAAAAGAGTCATTTCTTAAAAAAACACAAAAAACACCAAATTATCAATAATAAAAACCGGAATCAAAATCCCGATTGACCACTTCATATAACCAAAAAAGCTAGGCATATTGATTTTATTTTGGTCCGCAATGCTTTTAACCATAAAGTTAGGGGCATTACCAATATAACTTAAAGCGCCCATAAATACCGAGCCCATTGAAATAGCCAGTAAAGTGCTTTCAAACGTCGTCATTAGGCTACTAGCGTTACCCGAAGCAAGATTGAAAAAGACCAGATAAGTTGGTGCATTATCTAAAAATCCGGATAGCAATCCTGATAACCAAAAATACATACTATTTATTGGCGCACCTTGGTCATTAGTCACCAATGAAATGACCGAAGCCAACGCACCATCATTACCCGCACGTAAAATCGCCAGCACAGGCACAATAGTAATAAAAATCCCAATAAATAACTTAGCAACCTCTTTTATCGGCTCCCAATTAAATTCGTTGCCTGCTCGAACTTGTTTTGGGGTAATCATTATTGAAATTATCGTAATCGCAATAAAAAGACCATCACGAACTAAATTTTGTAATGCGATTTGTGAACCTAAAATAGTAAAACTTATCGATGAATGCCACACACCAGACAAAATCACGCTAGCAATAATAGCCAATAATAATACAAGATTATTTAGACCATATAACTTAACAGGCTTAGCACTAATTGGATTGCTATTCACACCATACTGCTTAACGTAATAGTAATGATCGATAAAATAATAAATAATTAACAATAACCCTGATGTAAACACAACAGGCAACAGCATATGCTTAACTGTCCAGAAAAAATCGACACCTTTTAAAAAACCAATAAATAACGGTGGATCGCCTAAAGGCGTTAATCCACCGCCAATATTGGCAACTAAAAAGATAAAAAATATTACCGTGTGTACAGCATACTGTCGTTGACGATTAGCTCGAAGTAGTGGACGAATCATCAACATCGCAGCGCCAGTTGTTCCCATAATTGAAGCAAGCACAACGCCAATCATCAGTAAAATAACGTTGAATTTTGGTGTGCTGATTTTATCACTCTTAATCAGAATGCCACCGGAAACCGTAAACAAAGCCAAAAGTAATAATATAAAAGGAATATACTCCTGAACAATGGCGTGTACTGTTAGTTCAATTGTTGTCGTTAAACCAAATGAAACCAGCGCAAATCCCAAAAATAATAACGTCCAAACGGCAACAACTTTACCGTAGTGATAATGCCATAATCGGGCTAAAAATAGTGGACATAAAGCAATCGACAACAAAATTCCAACGAAAGGGATCACCCAAAGTAATGATAACGCCTGTCCATGAAACTCACTCGCATAGGAATCAAAAGACATAAGCACTAAACTCAAAAAAGGGAATATCAAAAACTTTTTTAGATTTTTCATTGTATTATCGGTTGGATTTAAAGCGGATGATTATAACAAATTCAAAATTAATTTTCGAATCATCCACAATCGTATAACTTAACGATTATAAAAAAAGTTGAGGAGCGGGGTTTTTGAAGCATAAAATCTCTCGCTATTTTCACAAATATGCTCAAAAACGTTATAATAGTGATTAATTCTCTATGTTGGATCATCCATGCAATCAATCAAAAAAACAGCTTTACACCACCGCAATAAACACATTAATGGTTATCCATTTGATTTACTTATCAAAACATTGAACGAACTATCTAATTTTGTAAAGCCTAATCAATATGGACGGTTAACGATTGATTTTGCTGATCCTACTGCGGTCAAAATGCTAAATAAAGCACTATTATTGCACTATTATCAACTTTCGTATTGGGACATTCCTGACAACTATCTATGTCCGCCAATCCCGGGGAGAGCAGATTATATACACTATCTTGCCGATCTGTTAGCGCAAGATAACCAAATTCCTACAGGTAAACAGGTTCGCATTTTAGATATTGGGGTTGGGGCGAATATTATTTATCCAATTATTGGTTGTGCAGAGTATGGTTGGTCATTTGTTGGTAGTGATATCAATCCAACATCAATAAAAGTTGCTTCATTGATAGCACAATCTAATGATCTATTAAAAAACACATTACAATGTCGCTTACAACCTGACAACGAAGCTATTTTTGAAAATATCATTCAACCTAAAGAATTTTACCTAGCCACCCTATGCAATCCACCTTTTCACGCCTCCGAACAAGAAGCACATGCAAGTGCTTACACTAAACTTAAAAAGTTGGGAAAAGTAAATTCAACGAAAGATAATCTCATCCTCAACTTTGGTGGACAACACGCTGAACTCTGGTGCAAAGGGGGCGAAAGTGCATTTATCACTAGAATGATAAAAGAGAGTACCAAATACAAAACGCAATGCCTGTGGTTTACCTCATTGGTATCGAAAAAAGAGACGCTAAGCAAAATAAAAAAACAACTAAAAGTGGCAACTGAATATAAAATTGTCTCTATGGCTCAAGGACAAAAAATTAGCCGTTTTGTTGCGTGGACGTTTTTTGATCAAGAAGAGCGAAAAATGATAATAAAAAAAGTTGAGGAGCGGGGTTTTGAGGTGTTAAATTTCACTTAAAAACTTTTAAATGATCACAATCACGAATTTAAACACTAAAATATAATTCTTGAGGATCAATTGCTCTAATTTTAAAGATTTGCAATTGCAATATATTTAAATAAAACAGTAATTAACCAAGTATAATTTAGATCCTTTTTAGATCCTATTTACAAAAGTTAACGTAAATGAGCGAAAAAAAGTGTTGCATCGTGTTTTTCCAATCACTATA